>CAIMFE010000198.1 GCA_903840235.1 uncultured Opitutia bacterium
AAAGAGTTAAGCGAAGTCGAAAACTATGGTTTTAAAATTATCGATGAAACATCGGTGGAGTGGCCGCAGTCTTTACAACAATTATGGGACCCACCCCTTGTCCTCTATGTGGATGGTCATGCCTTACCGAATGAAAGATCCGTCGCGATTATTGGATCAAGACATTGTTCGCCCTACGGAACTTATTTAGCACATCACTTCGCGCAGGAATTAGCGAAGTTGGGGTGGTGGATTGTGAGTGGCATGGCTCGAGGAATTGATTTTGCGGCGCACGAAGGCGCGCTAAGCGTCGACGGAAAAACAGCCGCCATCTTAGGTCATGGCATTAATCTAACCTACCCGCCGGAAGCACTTACTCTCCGTAAAAAAATCGCCGAGAGTGGATGCATCCTTTCGGAGTTTCCATTGGGACGACCGGCGGATCGCCAAAGCTTTCCGCAACGTAATCGCCTGGTGGCTGGACTCGTTAAGGCCGTCATTATTATCGAAACAGATGTGGACGGAGGTAGTATGATTACTGCTCGATTTGCTGGAGACTTAGGAAAAACACTTTTGGCGGTGCCGGGTCGAATCGACAGTCCCACCAGTCGTGGATGTCATCAATTAATACGTGATGGGGCGACGTTGGTGAGTTCACTTGATGATATTTTATCGGAAATCGGAGAACAACGCGGACAGCTACAAATCCCCTTCGAACAAATGAATCCTGAAGACAGTCATTGGTTAAAACATTTTAAAGGAGGAACCATTCATGATGCAGAATCACTTTCAGAGGTGGCAAATTGTTCACTCGCCGATGCCGCGAGTGCGCTCACGCTTTTAGAAATACAAGGTAAGCTACAACGGCGCAGCGATGGTCGTCACGAAAGATAAAAATCAGGGATAAACTTTATAACCATGAGCCACATCCACCGTCGTAGTTGGCTTAGCACCCATAAGCCAATCAATCACCGCTTTTGGCTTAGCTAGACAATCTCTTAAGAAATTAAAATACGCGGTCGGCTCATGCCCGAAGTCGGCACTATATGATAATGCCTTGTAATGATTAGTTGAAAGTCGATCTGCGAGCCAAAGTGCACGATCGCAATGCCAGCCTTGAGAAACATAAATAATAGATTCGTCCGGGAAAACCGCTGCGGCACGTTTAACTGAATCGAGCGTTCTCCATCCGTACGGGTCCAAGACAATCGGTGTGGTGACCCCCGCTTCTCTTAATCGATCGGCCATCGTGCGCGCTTGATCATTTAAACCCGATGTCACTACCAGTTTAATTTTTCCAGACCGACAAAGTTCAGCGGCTGCCGAGATTCTTAATTTAAAACACTCGCTTAACTTTCCTGTTTTTTCATCACGCTCATTTACACCCAGTAAAACTAAGACTGCATCTTGAGGAACTTGCTGAGGGGTAGTTCTGAGATCACGACCCAATCCAGCGGACCAAACCCATACATTGGAGATGACAAAGAAAGCGGATAAGAGCCCAGAAACCCAGAGGATTGTCCTTCTAAGTATCGGGTTCATACCCAGACACTAACCCAGAATTTTCCCCATAAAAGCGTAAAATTTACTTAAGTTTGCCTAAATTTAAGCAGAATCGGTTGCTATTAGTGGGTTTAGTGACAATATCGATTAGGACGTGTTTCTGGCACGCTTTCTGCCTACTTTTACTCAATGAGTGCAACAACCAACAGTGCTAAAGTTCTAATCATCGATGATGACAAAGACCTACGTTATTCTCTTCGTCGTGCGTTAGCTGGGCAGGGTCACAATGTTTTAGAAGCGGACAGCGGCGAGTCTGGTGTTGCTTTAGCAAAACGCGAGCAACCCGATGTCATTCTCTTAGATAATCGCATGAGCGGAATCTCAGGAATCGAAACCCTGCAGATGCTTCGTGGTGCACAGCCTCAAGCGATGGTCATTTTAATGACGGCATTTGGAACAACCCAGACTGCCATCGAAGCGATGAAGTTTGGTGCGTACGATTATGTGATGAAGCCATTCGACCAAGCGAAGCTCATCGCTCTGGTTGATCGAGCCCTCGGTGCACGACGTGATTTAAGTTCCGCATCAAAAGCTGGACGCTCCTTAGTGAATCCCGCCGACTACAAAGAAGGCCTCGTGGGAAGTTCCGAACCCATGCAGGAAGTGCTTAAATCAATTGGCCAAGTCGCCGCGAGCGATGCCACGGTATTAATCACTGGCGAAAGTGGTACCGGAAAAGAATTAGTAGCGCGTTGTATCGCCCAACACTCACTCCGCGCTAAAGGACCTTTCATTGCGGTGAACTGTGCGGCGATTCCTGAAAACTTAATTGAGTCAGAATTATTCGGACACGAAAAAGGTGCGTTCACGGGAGCGACCAATCAAAAGCCTGGAAAATTTGAGCTCTGTGATGGTGGCACCATTTTCCTCGATGAAATCGGGGATATGTCACTCCCCACCCAAACCAAAGTATTACGTGCGATTCAAGATGGTGAAATTCAACGCGTCGGCGGAACCACTACTTTAAAAGTCAGCGTGCGCTTAGTCGCCGCGACGAATAAGGATCTCGAAGCGATGGTCGCTGCCCGTCAATTCCGCGAAGATCTTTTCTACCGTCTCAATGTTTTCCGTATCCGTCTCCCCGCTCTGCGAGACCGAAAAGATGATATTCCCTTACTCGTTGATTACATGCTTCAACGCCAAGCCGCTGCCCGCAAAGGCAAACCCAAGCGCTTATCGAATGAAGCTTTGGAAAAACTCGTTGCGCATGATTGGCCTGGTAATGTGCGTGAACTCGAGAACGTGATTCAAAGAGCCAATGTGATTGCGAAAGGCGAAACCATCTTAGCCAAAGATTTACCACAAGAGGTTACCAGTCCGCGCCGCTCGGCACCCAAGACAACTACAACCGTAACCCCTGCGACGACCGGAGCCATTCAACCCGAAGTCAGTGTCGTAGTAGCCGCTCCTTCATCGCAAACACTCTACGACGCTATCTATAAACAGAATCGCGTGGATGATGGTAGAAATATTTTAAATACGATTGAAATTGAACTCATTAAGCGAGCGATGGAAGAAACCCGGGGCAACCAACTCCGTTCTTCTATCATTCTGGGTATTAATCGATCGACTTTGAAAAAGCGCCTCATGGAGATGCAAGAAGCCGGTATCAAGTTCTTCACCTAAAAGGTTTTACTCGCTTAGTTTTTTGGTGTTAAAAAATTCCATGCGCCCCACCGTATGGATTTATTTAGTCCTTTCTCTGATTGTTGCTGGATGTTCTACCACGCCCGACAGTGGACTTAATGTAAAATCGTTTAATGATCGCGGAGTGATGATGTACGCCGACGTCACCCACGGGAAGGCCCCTTACGCCAAAGACCCTTCGGTGGTTAAGTTTAAGGGTAAATATTGGATGTATTATTCCGTACCCGAGTTGGAAGGCATGTTGGGCTGGAGAATTGGTATTGCGAATAGCGATGACCTCATCGTCTGGAAAAAAGTTGGGATGATTCAACCTGAGCAAAAAGTGGAAGCGAAGGGCTTCTGTGCTCCTGCAGCTATTATTCTTAACGGAAAAATAAATATATTTTATCAAAGTTACGGAAATAAAAAACTCGATGCTATTTGCCACGCCTGGTCCGATGATGGCATTCATTTCACGCGTAATCCTGCTAACCCTATTTTTAGACCCCATGGAGATTGGACCTGTGGACGGGCGATTGATGCCGAGGCCTTCGTCGATGGCGACCGCCTCCTTCTCTATTTCGCCTCCCGCGATGTTGGCTATAAAATCCAACTCATCGGCGTAGCCGCAGCCCCTCTGAACTCTGACTTTTCGCCTAGTCAGTGGACACAACTCGTTAATGCTCCGATTTTGGTCCCTACTTTAGATTGGGAAAAAAACTGTATCGAAGCGGCGAGTATCATCAAACGTGATAATATCTTTTATATGTTTTACGCCGGAGCTTATAACAATGAGCCCCAACAAATCGGGGTCGCGAAAAGCATGGATGGCGTTCAATGGGAACGCTTAAGCGATCAACCTCTTTTAACTAATGGTAAACCTGACAGTTGGAATTCAAGCGAATCGGGTCACCCGGGAATTTTCCATGACACCGACGGACAAGATTATTTATTTTATCAGGGCAATAACGACAAAG
>CAIMFE010000199.1 GCA_903840235.1 uncultured Opitutia bacterium
AGCACGCGCAATGATTTCTCCATAGGGATTAGAAACAAAACTTTGTCCCCAGAATTGGGTGTTACCCTCTTGGCCAACTCGGTTGGTCGCGGCGACATAACAACCATTAGCTACGCCGTGTCCGCGTTGCACCGTTTCCCAGGCAGTATGTTGAGCGGCGCCTAAGCTGGCCTTTTCTTCAGGTAACCAACCGATGGCCGTTGGATAAAATAAAATATCAGCACCACTTAGTGCGGTGAGGCGGGCAGCTTCGGGGTACCACTGATCCCAGCAAATTAACACTCCAATATTTCCGTGCGCGGTTTTCCAGGAACGGAATCCGAGATCGCCTGGAGTAAAATAAAATTTTTCTTCAAAACCGGGGTCTTGAGGAATGTGCATCTTGCGATATTTCCCTAAGACTGAGCCATCGGCATCAATCACGGCGGCGGTGTTGTGATAAACTTCACTGCCACGGGCTTCGAATAACGGAGCCACAATCACCACGCCCAGTTTTTTCGCCACCGCAGCTAAGGCCGTTACGGATGGGCCCGTCTCGATAGGTTCCGCGAGATTAAAATTTTTCGGATCCTGTTTTACACAAAAATATTTGGTCGTGAACATTTCTTGCAGACCAATAATTTTAGCGCCCTTCGCCGCCGCTTCCTCAATCCGCGGAATAGTTTTACGAACATTATCCGCGGGAGTTTCCTCGGCGGTTAATTGGATAAGTCCAATGCGGACAGCGTCGGCCATGGATAGATTAATAGACTAATTTATTAATAGGATATTCGACAATACCTTCGGCGCCTTGGGCTTTCAGCGTTGGGATAAAGTCGCGGGCCTGTTTGGAATCAATAATCGTTTCCACGGCGACCCAATCAGGATTAGTGAGGGTGGAAATCGTAGGATTTCTTAAGGCAGGTAATGCAGCAGAAACCGCGTCGAGTGCTTTGCGTGGTAAATTAAATTTCAAGCCCACCATGTGTTGCGCGGCTAAGGCACCTTTGAGCATGAGAGCAATCGTCTCAATTTTTGCGCGTTTATCGGGATCCGCCCAGGCTTTCTTATTAGCAATCAGAACGGTGGTGGTGGAGAGAAGGGTCTCGACGATTCTTAATTTATTAGCGATGAGCGAAGAACCCGTTTCGGTGATGTCTACAATCGCATCAGCCAGCTCAGGAACTTTTACTTCGGTTGCACCCCAGGAAAATTCCACCGTGCAATTTACGCCCTGTTTTTTAAACCAGCGCCGAGTGGTTTCGACTAGTTCAGTGGCGACGGTCTTACCTTCTAAATCTTGAACTTTTTTAATCGTGGAGGCTTCGGGAACACAAAGCACCCAGCGAGATTTCTGAGCGGAGGCACGGCTGTAGATCAGTTCGCAAACCTCTACCACGTCCGCCGCGTTTTCCTGAACCCAGTCTTGTCCCGTTAAACCGCAATCACAGAAACCATGTTCAACATAGCGGGCTACTTCTTGGGCGCGGATGAAACTTCCGTCCAAAGTGTTGTCGTCGAACGAAGGGCGATAAGAGCGACTACTTTTGGACACGGGAAAGCCAGCCCGACCAAAAAGTTGTAGGGTGGCCTCCTCGAGGCTGCCTTTGGGCAGTCCTATCATTAATTTTAAGG
>CAIMFE010000200.1 GCA_903840235.1 uncultured Opitutia bacterium
CTCCAAGGGATCAGGCTCACCCGCCGAAATCGTCAGAGCCAATTTCCAACGTATCGAAATAGGTGATGCCCGTTTCGCCAGTGCCGAAGCCAGCACTGAAGAAAAAACTAAACTTGAGCTCTATCGTCAGGCCCTAGCCAGCTACCAAGGCGTACTTCGTCGAAACAATATTACCCGTTCTATCACCAAAGCGCTGGAGCAGAAACAAAACGAACTCGATAACCTGCTGCGTGTGACCGGGACCGTGAGTGATGAAACCAAAGCCAAGATTGAGACGGTAAAAGCTGAACTCGCCCAGTTCCAGAAAATCGAGAGCGAATTTTCAAAGAATAAAGATTACGACGCACTCATCGCCTATCGTATCGGACTTTGTTTATTAGAATTAAAATTACCTTGGGAGGCGTTCGTGGGCTTCCGTGATATTTTTGATAACTCTCCTAACTTCACCAAAGTAACTGGGGCTTATTATTATTACATTTTAGCCCTTCGTGAAATTGGACGAAACACCGAAGCCCAAGCTAAGTGCAAAGAGTTCTTACAAAAATTCCCTGAGGCCGAACAAGTTTCCGAAGTTGCCGTGATTCTTGGATCCATTTCTCAAGACCGCGAAGAATATCCTGAAGCCATCGAACATTACAAGTGGGCGAAGCAGAATGTTAAGAAGATGGATCCTTCGACGCTCGAAGAATTAGATTTTCGCATCGCGGCTTCTTACTTCGCACAAGTGGAATGGGAAAAGGCACGCGTCGCGCTAGATGAATTCGCGCGTAAGTATCCGAAGTCACTCGGCAAGGAACAAGTCACCTACATGCGGGCCCTTTGCTGGTTCTACCAAGGTAAATACAAAGAGACCAAACAAGGGTTTGATGACTACCAGAAACAATATCCGAAGGGCGCTTTCTTACCCGACGTCCGCTATCGCCAAGCGATTATTAAGTACGGACTCAATCCACCAGAAATCGCGGAGTGTCAAAAAATCTGCCAAGACTGGCTAAAGGACTACAGCAACAGCAGTGTCTTCGAAGTACAAAATCAAGTTCCTGAAATACACACCCTCATTGGCGATTGTGAAACCCGTCTAGCTAACGATCTCGATAGTGCGATTCGTACGGCGGACAATAATATCAAAACCAATGGCGACCCTGCGGTTAAAAAGAAATACGCTATAGAGAAACAGCGCCTCGAAAAAGAAAAGGAAGTTCATGTTGTTAAATCTATCGAGGCTTACGTTGCTGCGACGAAAACTAGCAAGACTAACGCTAGCGCCTTGGATTTCGTTATACAAGAACTCAACAAACTTCTCTCGGGTCGCGGCGAACATCAAAAACTAAAAAATCTTTATCAAGAAATCTACGACTGGGACCACAACAGCCCCAAGGCGATGTCGTACCTCTACGAAATCATTAAAGCAACTGAGCGCATGGGCGATAAGCCCGAATTCTCTCAGCGCACCGAAGCCACCCAAAAGAAATACAGTGCACTCTTAGCGGTGGCTCGCCGTAAGGTGGATGATTTAACCAAAGCAGATAGTACCACGCCTGCCGTATTAGCAGCCGCTAAAGCCGAGGTAGCGAAACTCTCTGACGTGCTCGCCGCCGAACTTGATCAAATCGAGAAGGACCGACAAGTAAGCATCCAGGCCGCGAAAACCGAAGCTCTCGGCATGCTTTCAAAATCCGTCGCCGAGTCCATCAATGACCGTAAGCAAGAAGGCTCTGAGAAGTTGATTATTTTCTTAGCTGAAAAAATCTCACGCAAAGTAAAGCGCGTGAAACCCGGCATCGCCCCCGATCCTAAAGCCTATACTGCTGAGAAAGCTGAACAGGAAATGACTCAGTTACTCAAACTCGAGCAAAACAAAGATTCTTTAATTGCTCAAGCCCGTGGCTATTTCGCGCTCGCGCAACTTTCGACCTTCTTACGCAATCCTGAAAAGACCGACCTCTACTTCCGCAAGATTTCCAATAACTATAAAGCCGAAGAACTCAGCTCCACCCTCCTTGGTGTCGTGGGAGATCATCTCGTAGCGAAAAGAAATTATCCCGCCGCCGAAGGGTTCTATCAATACCTTCTCGAGCACCATCGCTCATCCGAGTATGCTGACTTTGGTTTTGCCGGCATGGCGGAAGTTCGCCTCAACCAAGGTAAATTCAAGGAGGCTCTCGACCTCTGCAATGAGGCCACGGACAACAACATCGTGATGTCCAAAGAAAAAGATATCAAATTTGCCCACGCTCGTGCCTTAGCTGAGTTAGGTCGCTATGAAGAAGCGCGTAAAGGCTTTGAAGAAATCGTTAAGACCAAGGAGTGGAAAGGTGAGACCACCGCGGGATGTCTTTACTGGATTGGTCTCATGGAAGAGCGCCAAGGAAACTCTGCCGAAGCGGTCGCCTTCTATCGTCGCTGCTACCAAACTTGGAAGAAGTACGAATTCTGGTCAGCCAAAGCGTATCTCGGTACGGCCAAAATTTTAGCCGGAAAATTAGGTCAAAAACCTGAAGCTAAAATCCTACTCGCAGAAATGCTTTCTAAGGACCGCATCAAGGATACCCCAGAGGCCAAAGAAGCAAAAATCCTAATGCTATCACTCTAAGACCATGCGAGCTGCTCACCTATTTCTCTTCATGCTCTTCGCCCCACTGGTCGGCGAAGCCCAAACCCTCTTCTTCAAAAACAACGAACGCTGGGATGTGAATGATCCATTCAAAATGGATAAGTCTCTTCCGCCTAAGCCACTGATTGACCCCAAGAAAGCGATTATCAGCACGACCAAGGGAACGATTGAACGCACCACACGCACGGGCGATGTGGACATGGTTTTAACCAAAAAAATCAGCGAAGTGGAAGGTATCGTCTGGGCTCAACCTGAAAAAATCGCCCAAGCCCAAATCTATGTCAGCCGCGGCGAACCTAATCTGGCCCTCGATGAAATCGAGCCCGTGATTAGATTCTTCGAACCCTTAAAGAAAGTTCCTGGTTCCTGGTGGTTAAAAGCATCGATGATTAAATTAGATGCGTTGGATCGTCTCGAGAATGATGCCGCGATTTCAAGCTTCTTAGAAAACCTAGAACGCGCCGATGACGGAACCTTACCTGAACTCAGCACAAAAATTAAAGTGGCACGACTCGTTCAGGGTTATCGCAAAAATGAATTCGAAAAAGTAATCAATGATTCCACCGAGCTCATTAAGTCTATCGATGACGTGGAAATTCTCGCTCGCTTACATATTCTCAAAGGTAGTTCGCTGCTCGTAACTAAAAAATATGAAAATGCGATGAACACTTTTTTACGTGTTCCTGTTTTCTACGGTTCCCAAGTCGAACAAATCCCCAAGGCCCTTTTAGGTGCCGCCCAAGCTTTTCGTGGTATGGATGGTCCTGCCACCAAGGAACAAAAACTTGAAGAAGTTTCCAATCGCTACCTCCGTAACCTCATCACCAACTACCCTCTTTCCAAAGAAGCCGAAGAAGCCAAAAAACTTCTGCCTAAAGAGGAACGCCTCGAAGCTGAAGCCGATGCCGGCAAG
>CAIMFE010000201.1 GCA_903840235.1 uncultured Opitutia bacterium
AGCGCAAGCTAGGCTATCTGAGTTGCACGGTTGAAGCTTTTAAGAATACACCCAGTATCATGCGTCCGAAATTAAGCGAAGCGACGGAACGCATGCTTTCTCAACACGGATTTAGTGATTAGAGATGTCATCACCCCAACGCATTTTAGTGATTGGTGGTGGCGCGGCGGGGTTCTTTGCGGCGATTACCAGTGCCGAAAAGCCTGACACGCAGGTCTTTCTCTACGAGGCCACTCCTCATCTCCTATCAAAAGTAAAAATATCGGGCGGCGGACGTTGTAACGTAACGCATGCCTGTTTTGAACCTGAGCAATTAGTTAAAAATTACCCACGCGGCGGTCGTGAACTACTCGGTGCCTTTCATAGATTTCAACCTCGTGATACCTTAGCCTGGTTTAATAGTCGCGGTGTAGAAACTAAAACCGAAGAAGATGGACGCATGTTTCCGACATCGGATAACTCGGAATCGATTGTTAATGCCTTAACGGATGCGGCCCAGAAAAATCAGGTTAAAATTTTAGTCCAACACGGCGTTAAAACTATTCAGTATATTAATGATAAATTCGAGGTAGAATTAAATTCAGGCGAGATGGAGTTATTCGATAAAGTCATTGTCGCCACGGGTGGAAATAAATCATCGGGCGGATTAGCCATCGCCGAGAGTTTTGGTCACACGGTCATTCCACCCGTACCTTCACTCTTCACGTTTCACATTCAGGATAATCGCTTAGTGGATCTCGCCGGACTTTCGGTAGAAAAAGTTAAGGTCAAAGCCTGTGGAACAAAACTAACCACCGAAGGGCCGTTACTCTTAACCCATTGGGGCATGAGCGGACCAGCTATTTTAAAACTCTCCGCCTGGGGGGCGCGGGAATTTGCAGAATGTAATTACAACTTCAGTATCGAGATTAATTGGGTTCCCGAATTCAGCCAAACTACGCTCAGTAAGAAATTAAATGAAATACGCATCGCCGAAGCACGGAAGCAAATTGCGACCTTTAGCCCACTGCCCATCCCACAAAGACTTTGGGAGAGACTCTTGATTGCCGCGGAGATTAATCCGACCACGCCGTGGGCTCATATTAATAATCAGCAATTAGATAAATTATACAAACAGCTCACGCAGGCCGAGTTCACGGTGACTGGTAAGAGCATGTTTAAGGACGAGTTTGTGACCTGCGGTGGGGTGAAACTGTCGGAAATTAATTTCAAAACCATGGAAAGTCGGAAGCAACCAGGACTCTTTTTTGCAGGAGAAGTTCTCGATATCGACGGGGTCACGGGTGGGTTTAACTTTCAGAATGCTTGGACGACGGGTTGGCTGGCGGGTCAGGCGGCCGGCGATTGTCCGTAATGAGTATCGCTAAGTCTTAAATTAATATCATTTTAAATTCATGAGCGACGAATCTGAATCCGATGAAATCAAACTTGGTGATGTCGTTGATGGACAAAGTCTCGTCGCCGTCGGAATCGATTTCACTTTCACGGAAATTATCGCATCATATCAGGCCGCTTTCAAAGCTCTGGATGAATGGCTGACCGGGATTCGCACCTATGATCTCGAAGACTCTTTTGATACCGATGCGATTTTATGGGATGAATTAGAAGACTGTGGCTATGAAATCGGCGAAGAAGATATCGTCGAAGATAATAAGAAGATTAAACTCTACGATGTGTGGGTGGATCAGAATGACGCCGAGAGTATTTTAAACCGCGTGAAAGATCGACTCGATGAATTAAAACAGAAGGCGATGTCGTTAATACCCGCCGGACTACAAGCGGCCGCTCAAGCTAATCCCACCCCCGCGAGTCTGTTAAAACTCTTAGTGCAAACGTCGGAGCCTGAATAAATTATTTTACCAGCACCTTCGCCTTGGTCTGCAATTCTTTATCCAAGTCTATCGCATTACGGACGGCGTTGAGAAGCTTCTGAGCTGTATTAATATCGGGCTTAGAAAATGGCGGAGCCGCAGAAAGTTTAGTGGTATTAATATCATCTAAAATTACCCGCATTTTATCAACCGTTTGCTTGATGCATTCGCCCTTGTTCCAATTCTTGGACGACCATAGCGCTTCATTGTTCCAATAAGTGAATCGTTTCTCTTCTGAAGCGGAAAAATCTTTTTTGAATTGGGAGAGTGAGGCGAAAAAAGCGAGCGCCTCGCGCTGATCATCATCCACGATTTTAGTCGAATCCTTGGAGAGTTTGGCCTGTAGAACGGAAAACTTGGATTGAAGTTCCATGCGGCTTTTCTGCCAAGAATCGAAATCCTTAGCGTTGGGTGGCTCGGCTCCGGCCCAAGCCAGACTTATGCAGCTCAGGCTTAATAAAAATCTAACTAACATGGATAAGTCCAAATCTCACATTTTGACCCACATTAGCAATTTTATCTGCAATTATTTTGCATTACTCCGCAACCTTTCGTCTAGTTTGAGGTATTAATCTATAATGAAACTCCATTCGGCACTTCTCGCTCTCACACTCTCAAGCCTATCCGCTTGGGCTGGCGATTCTACCACGACGACCGTTTCGGTATTAAGTGAGAAAACCATAGGGACTATTCCGGCTAATTTCATTGGGCTAAGTTATGAAAAATCTGCGGTCACCGAAAATCACTTTCGTCCGGA
>CAIMFE010000202.1 GCA_903840235.1 uncultured Opitutia bacterium
GCGGTGCGTTGCTTTGGTTTCTATTAGCAGCGAATGATCAACAAAGGTATGCGGCAGAACTTACGGCGTGGTGTATGCCCTACATGCCTTTAATTTGTATCGCGGCACTATTTACTTCTGCAGTTAATTTAAGTGGTCGATTCGGCTTAGCAGAAATTGCTTCATCGGCACTTAACCTCTGTATGATTTTAGGTTTAGGTTTCTTTGGATACTATCTGGCTGATACTCCCATGGGTCAGGCTCGTTGGCTCTGTGCTGGAGCTGTCGCGGGTGGTGTTTTGCAATTGCTGATACCCATGTGGGGGCTCCAGCAAGCCGGTTGGAAAAGTCGCCCCGTGCATGCTGATGAAAAAGCTTGGAGTGCGTTAAGGATCGCATTCGTTCCAGCGGCGCTGGGTGCCGGTATTCTGCAGATTAATTTTCTAATTTCCCGAAGTCTTGCCTTCAACGTCGATGGAGCCGGCTTAACCTATTACTATATTGCTAATCGAATCGTCGAATTACCCATCGGACTATTTTCAACGTCGATTGCCACCGTGATGTTTCCAGCCATGGCTACGGCTTTCGCGCAAAATAATTCTGATGCCCTTAGTCGAAACTACGCACGCGGTATGCGTTTGATTCTAGCCATCAATATTGCTGCTGCGGTTGGCTTCGTGGTTTTCTCTAGAGAAATTGTGCAAGTGCTTTTTGAATTTGGAAAATTCAAGTTGGAGGACTGTGAGAACACTCGTGTCGTACTTTGTCTTTTTGCGTTAGCGATGCCATTCCATGCGATGATCTCGATGGTTACGCGGGCCTTGAATGTGATTGGTAATACCACGGCCACATTCCGCGTGGCTTTACAATCTGTCTCGGTCAACGTGGTCGCCTCAATCTTTGTCGTTTGGAAAGGTTATGGAATTGAGGGCTTAGCTTGTGCTAATGCCGTCGCAGCGATGGTGCAGTATGCTTTATTACGGATGGAGCTCAAAAAATCCGCCCCTTATGTTTTAGCGGAATCACTTTGGAAGCCCTGTGGACAAACAATCTTGGGGTCGCTGGCTATGGGTGGGGTTGCGTACCAGGTATTTCATTTCGTCAATCCGCTGTTACATGGCTGGAATTTTCTGAACTCAAAAATCGCATTATTCATGGCGATGAGTATCGCCGCGGCCATCGCTGCCACCGTCTACGCCGCCATTCTTTATTGGTGGAAGTATCCCGAGCGAGATATGCTGACGGATGCACTTAACAAGGTTAAGCATCGTCTGGGCATAAGGACCGACGCCTAAGTTACTTTTTACGGTACTTGAAATTCAGAGCGGCTAAGATGGCGACTGTTTCAGCATCGGCCTCGCCATTCACTTTAGAAGTTCGGAAGTGTCTTTGAAAAGCTTCGACGGTCGACTTGATGGTCTTAGTTTCAGAGTTTTCTGGTCGATATCCATAAGTCTTAAACATTTCAAATAGTTCAGAATTACTTGGGATATTTTTAGTATACAGAATTTTAAAGCGGGCGACATCGGCATCATCGGGCCAGGCGCCCACGCCGCTTTCGGCCAGAAGTTTCCAAGGGAAGTTACTGCCGGGATCCACTTTTCGCCCAATCGCGATATCGGAATGCGCCAGTACATTCGTCGCGGGAATATTGTGTCGTTTAATAATATCGAGAGATACACTGATCACTTTGGCGATTTGCGCTTTGGGATACAATTGAGTGTTACCATCGAGATTCACGATTTCGATGCCGATGGACGCTTGATTCATACTTTTAACACTTAGCCATTTGCTTCGGCCGGCATGGGACGTGGAAAACTCTTCAGAAGCTAATTTGAAAACTCTGGGTACAGTTTCATCGCTTACCAAATAATGAATGCCGACCTTATGCTGAGGGTCTTTGCCTCTGAGGATCTCTAGGGCGGAGGGCAGGGGCGCAGCGGTATGATGCAGGATAAGGTAAGTGATGGGGACCGACCGCGGCATGATGGCTTCGCAACTTAAACACTCATCCGCTGGATAGGTACCAACCCCGGCGGGCTTTTTATCGGTCTGCGTAGCACAACCGCCCAAAATAACCGACATAAGTAACCCTAGGCAGACTGAATCAAATGAGTGTTTTCGTGCAAACATTGTGCGGAATTGTTGTAGGCTATAGGGTGATAGGATAGACCCCAAGATTAAACATAATAAATAGATATAAAGCCTGTATTTGTTATATATTAGTCAATTAGACATAATGTATATTGTGCGAAATACAAGATTGGGTAGGTTTGGGGCTGGTAATCGGCTTGCCATTTACATGACTGAGAACAATCATATAAATACCCCTATGAAAGTTGCACGTCATGTTATCGAAGCCCGTCGCGAGGCAATTGCAAAGCTACTTGGAAATGTTGGCTATGTCCCTGTCCTCGAAATCTGTAAGCAGTTTAATGTTTCTGAAGCTACCGCTCGTCGCGATCTCACTGAATTAGAAAGTCAGCGTCGTTTGACCAGAACCCATGGTGGTGCCTTATCGGATTTCAATCGAAACTTCCCGCCGCTTGATTCACGTAAAACTGAGGAAGCTGAAGCCAAACAAAAAGTCGGACTCAAAGCTGCGACTTTCGTTAAGGCTGGTATGACCATCTATATTGATTCGGGTTCAACCGTTCATTGTGCCGCTGAAGCCATTGTCGCTGCGCGGATTCCTGATTTACAAATTATCACTACCAGCATTCCAACCGCTCAGTTGGTTTGTACCTTACCCGGCGTCGAAGTTTATATTCCTGGTGGATTGTATCTGGCCCAACAAGCGATGGTCGCTGGTGATCGTACTTTAGAAGAAGTTGCCCGATGGAATTTTGATTTAGCCTTACTCGGTGCCCAAGGTATCGATGAAAACGGACTCTGGAATTCTCAGCGCGATATTTCTCACCAGCAACGCGAAGTCATTCGTCGCAGTGACCAAACCCTTATTTGCATGCACAAGTCTAAGCTTGGGCGTACCGGTCCCAGTGCTGTGACCCGTGACATTGCCCCTTTATATTTAGTCATTGATGCTGATGCTGCGATGGTCGCTAAGGCCAAAGTGAAAATGCCGGCCCAGCACATCATTACTGCTTAATTTTATCACCCACCCTACTCGTGAAAAAAAATATTATCTACTTGGTCGCTAACGGCGATCTTCGCGCTTCCGCTAATCAGAAGTGTGAAAAAGAACAATTAGCGATGGAGGCGAAATTGATTTCGGCCCTTCGTGTGCTTGGTTACACCGTCAAGCGTGCTCACGGATATCGCTCTGATGTTAAGCACAGCTTTATCGATTCTCAAAAATACGGCATCCAAGTTTTTAGTAAAATTCCTCAGGATGCCCGAGTGATTGTCGCCGAAGCTGTCTGGCAATACTCCCACCATATTCTTCCTGGGTTGTTAACCCATACTGGACCTATTTTAACTGTCGCTAATTGGTCAGGCGTTTGGCCAGGTCTCGTCGGCATGTTGAATCTCAATGGTTCACTCCTTAAGGCTGGCGTTAAATTCTCCTCGTTATGGAGCGAAGATTTCACGGATGAGAAATTTAAAAATGGTTTAGTATCCTGGCTCAAAAAAGGTGAAGTCAAACACGCTACACCTCATGTGAAGTCCTTAAGTCGTCCGCTGGCAGGTGCTGACGCCTCACTCGGTCGTCGCTTTGCCCAAGACTTCCGCTCCAAAAAAGCGATCATGGGTGTCTTCGACGAAGGTTGTATGGGTATGTACAACGCAATTATTCCTGACGAAATCATTCACCCGACCGGAGTTTATAAAGAACGTCTGAGTCAGTCATCACTCTACGCGGAGATGTTGAACGTTAAAGATGCTGAAGCCCAAAAGGCTTTAAATTGGTTACTCAAGAAAGGCATGAAATTCGCTTGGGGTAAGAATGAAAAAACTGAACTCACCAAAGCTCAGACCCTCACTCAATTAAAAATGTATATCGCCGCGGTGCGTATTGCGGATGACTTCGGCTGTGCGACCATCGGTATTCAGTATCAACAAGGTCTGAAAGATCTCGCACCTGCCTCGGATCTCGTGGAAGGCCTCTTGAATAATCGCGAACGCCCTCCTGTCTTTGATCGCGCTAACAAACGTGAATTATTCAAAGGTGAAGCACTCCCTCACTTTAACGAAGTCGATGAGTGTGCCGGTCTTGACGGATTAATCACTTATCAACTGTGGAAGAAATTAGGATTCGAACCTGAGAATACTTTACACGATTTACGTTGGGGCCGTCAGTATGTCGGTCCATCGGGCAAGAAGATGATCGATGAGTATGTTTGGGTCTTCTTAATTTCTGGTGCCGCTCCCGTCCAACATTTCATCGGCGGATATAAAGGAACGGTTTCTGAAAGACAGCCGGCCATGTATTTCCGTTTAGGTGGTGGTACGGTCAAAGGTGTTTCCAAACCAGGTTGGATTGTTTGGTCCCGAATTTTTGTTCGCGATAACGAACTCCACGCTGACTTGGGTATCGCTGAAGTCATTGCTCTACCTCAGGCGGAAACCGAGGATCGCTGGCAAAAATCCACTCCGCAGTGGCCGATCATGCACACCGTGCTCTCGGGCATTTCTCGCGATGAAATGATGGCCCGCCACCCTTCTAACCATATTCAAGTGGTGTATACACCCTCCCCTGCCGGCGCAAAACGTGGATTATTGGCCAAAGCAGCCGCTTTCCAAGAATTAGGCATCAAGGTGTCCCTTTGTGGTAAGTACTAAGATGAGTACCGAAGCTAAGGACTTAAATCCACTCTTAGAGCTGTCGCACCAAATGGGTTCGCCCGCGTTGCGCATGGCTATTTTGGGTGAAGGTAATTCATCCATGAAACTGAATGATGAAACCTTCGCGGTAAAAGCATCCGGCACTAATCTGGAAAAACTGCAGACGACGGATGTCGCCGTTTGTCGCTTCGATAAGCTTCTACCATTGTTTAATGAAAGAGATTTAAGTGATGCAGCGATTGATAAAGCGTTGTTTGATTCGCGTGTAGATTCGAATGCCAAAAAGCCTTCAATCGAAGCACTCTTTCACGCATGGCTCTTAACTCTGCCCGGCGTCAACTGCGTCGGCCACGTTCACGCGATTGCGGTTAATCAAATTCTCTGTTCTCCACGCGCGAAGGAATTCGCAACGCAAAGACTTTTTCCTGACGAAGTAGTGCTTTGCGGAACTGAATCCGTTTTAGTGCCTTACGTTGATCCAGGTTTAAGTTTAGCTAAAGCCATTCGCGATGAAACGCTCTTGTATGTTCGTCGCACCGGACGTGAACCCAAAGTTATTCTGCTGAAGAATCACGGAATCATCGCCGTGGGATCTAGCCCCAAAGCCGTCATGGGTACATTGCTCATGGCTGAAAAGTCTGCGCAAATATTTGTCGGCGCCGCCACCCTCGGTGGACCTGATTTCATGTCAGCTGGACAAGTTGAACGCATTGCGGGTCGACCCGATGAACACTACCGTCAAAAAATGCTCGGACAATAATGTCACACTATCTTGCCATTGATTTAGGAGCTGAGTCGGGTCGCGTGATCCGTGGTTCGCTCCGTTCTGGCAAATTGAGTATGACTGAAGTTCACCGTTTTTCGAATGGTGCGATAAAACATAAAGGCACCTTACGCTGGGATTTTCCCCGACTGATCAAAGAAATCGAAATTGGTTTGCAGAAAGCTGCGAAACTCGGACCAGTAAAATCCATTGGCTGTGACTCTTGGGGCGTGGATTATGTTTTAATCAATCAAGCGGGCGAAGTGTTCGACTTACCTTATTGCTATCGCGACGAAAGAACTGACGCCACTTTTGCGGAGATCCAGAAAAAGCTGTCACCTCAAAAGATTTTCAGCACTACGGGTATTGGGTCTCTTTCCATCAATACACTTTATCAGTTATATGCTGATCTCAAAACCCGTCCGAAGGTTTTAAAGAATACCGATAAATTCTTACTCATCGGTGATGCCGTGAGTTGGAAACTTACTGGAAAAATTCGCGCGGAAGAAACTTTGATATCGGGAAGTCAATTATGGGATACTAGTAAAAATCAATGGGCATGGCCCTTGATTGAAAAGCTGAACATTCCGAAACATCTTTTCCCTGAGACCATTCAGCCTGGAAAAGTCATCGCGAAGCTTTCACACGCGTTAGAAAAGAAAACTAAACTTAAAAATGTTCATGTAGTTGCCGTCTGCGCTCATGATACCGCCTCGGCGGTGGCGGCAGTTCCTGCACCTAAGGGAAATCATTGGGCCTACCTTTCATCCGGAACTTGGTCGTTGCTCGGCGTTGAACTTAATAAGCCCTTGATCAATGAGGCCGTGCGTAAAGCGAATTTCACCAATGAAATCGGGCATAATCGCACCACTCGCTTCCTGAAATGTTTGGTGGGACTTTGGATTTTACAGGAATGTCGCCGCGAATGGGTTAAGACCGATAAGAAGCTCGATTATTCAAGCATCACCCAACAGGCAGAAAAATCTGTTGAGCTACGTTCTTTGATTAGACCCGATGATGGTCGATTCTCAAAAATGGGTAGCATGGTTAAAAAAGTCCAAGACTACTGTCATGAGACTAAACAACCCATTCCTCAATCTGTCGGTGAAATTACTCGCTGTATTTTGGATTCTTTAGCTCTGCTCTATCGCGCAGAGTTAGACGGCCTCGAAAAACTTACCCGTCGAAAAATCAAACAACTCCATATCGTGGGAGGCGGATGTCGTAATGATGTATTAAATCAAGCGACCGCGAATGCCACAGGTCGCGTTATTGTAACCGGTCCCGTCGAAGCGACCGCCATGGGAAATATTCTGGTGCAAGCGATGGCGACGAAAGAACTCAAAAATATTGAAGAACTTCGCAAGGTCGTGCGTCGCTCGAATCAATTTAAAACCTTTAAGCCGAAGTCCGCAGCACCCTGGGCTAAGGCCTACTCCACTTTCCAAAAACTTCCTAAATCTTAATATTAAAATATCATGTCCTCATTAAAATATGTATCTAACCTTTGGAACGACGCTGAAGTCGCCAAGCTCGATCCAGTCGGACGATTAGTTTATCGTTCGAACAAGTTGGGCGCCGACCAGCGCATCACCAACACCGGTGGCGGGAACACTTCTTCGAAGACGACTGAAAAAGATCCGTTATCTGGCAAGAACGTGCCGGTGTTATGGGTTAAAGGTTCCGGTGGCGATTTACGTACGTCGACCCGCGAAAATTTCTCCTCACTCTACCAAGACAAACTTATCGAACTACAAGCGGTGTATGCCGCACGTGCGGATAAGGGATTAAAGTCACAGGCGGAAGATGACATGGTCGCCATGTATAATCACACGACCTTTAATTTAAATCCACGCGCCTCATCCATCGACACCCCGCTGCACAGCTTCTTACCAGGCAAGCATGTCGACCACATGCATCCTAATGCGATCATCTCGATTGCTGCCTCTAAGAATTGTGAAGCACTCACGCAAAAAATCTTCGCGGGGAAAATGGCCTATGTAAAATGGATGCGTCCTGGATTCGAATTAGGATTAGCGATGCAGGAAATCGCCCGCAAAGAGCCATCGACCAAGGCTATCATGATGGGTCAGCACGGATTCATTTCATGGGCTGATGACGATAAGGCCTGTTACGAACTCACCCTTTCGATGATTGAACAAGCTGCCGCTTATATCGAGTCGCAGTACCAATCCAAAGGTGGCGATGCGAAAGCTTTCGGTGGTGCGAAATATCAAACCCTCGATGTCGCTAAACGTAATGAAGTGTTAGCAAAAATCTTA
>CAIMFE010000203.1 GCA_903840235.1 uncultured Opitutia bacterium
CGAATAAAACCCGTGATAAACCCTAGTTTTGTTCGAAGTGGCCGGACGGGGACTCGAACCCCGAACCAATTGATTAAAAGTCAACTGCTCTACCATTGAGCTATCCGGCCTAACGAACCCCTTTAACAAAGAGGGTTAATCGTAATTGGTAAAGAAATAAATCGCCTTAACGGTGTCCACGCTGTCTGACGGCCTCAAAGAGACAAACCCCTGTAGAGACCGATACATTGAGGCAGGGAACCTCGCCCAGCATCGGAATCCGTATAAGGAAATCGCAGGTCACAGCGGTTAGATGCCTAATCCCATCGCCTTCAGCGCCCATGACGATGGCCAGAGGTCCAGTGAGTTTAGCCTCATAAAGAGACTGGCTGGTTTTGTGGTCGCTGGTGCCGGCGATCCAGACTCCGGCATCTTTCAATTTTACCAAAGCATTCCGTAAGTTACCCGCTTGAACGATTGGTAAACTTTCGGCGGCACCGACCGCTACCTTGCGCACAGTATCATTGACGGGTGCAGAATTCTTTTTGGTGATAACGACGAATGCACACCCAGCGCATTCGGCTGAACGGATACAAGCGCCGAGATTGTGAGGATCCTGAACACCATCTAAAATTAAAATCAGTGGATTTGGATTATCTTTGAGCAGGTCGGGGATATCGTTCTCGTTATACAGTTTGAGCTGACGATTTAAATCAGCATGTCGAGGAGCGCGATCGTCGGACCGAGGCATATTATTTACGGGCGAGTTTGTTGCGTTGGTGCAAGGCTTCTGCGATTTGAATCGCATTTAAAGCAGCACCTTTCCAGAGCTGATCACCACTGACCCAAAGAGAAAGTCCATTATCAAAGAGTGAGTCCTTGCGGATACGTCCGACCCCACACTTTTCTTTGCCGGCATAATCTAAGGGCATAGGGTAAATCTTTTTAGCAGGCTCATCACAGATTTCAGAACCAGGGAATTCGGAAATCACTTTGCGGGCGATGGCGACGTCGACGGGCTTTTCGAATTCAGCACTGATTGCGATCGAGTGTGCGCGGAATACAGGAACGCGGACGCAGGTGGTCGAAACCTTGAGATTAGGAAGGTTCATGATTTTGCGACCTTCGTTGAGCATTTTCATTTCTTCTTTGGTGTATCCGTCTTCTTGGAAGGAATCGACCTGAGGAATTAAATTAAAGGCGATCGTGTGAGGATAAACTTTAGGTGGCGAAACTTCACCTTTAACCCAAGCACGCACTTGCGTATCGAGTTCGCGCATTGCCTCGGCGCCGGTGCCTGAAACGGCTTGATAGGTTGAAGCGAAGAAACGTTTTAAACCAAAAGCTTTGTGCAGTGGGTAGAGTCCCATCAACGCGATTGCAGTAGAGCAATTAGGATTCGCGATAATGCCTTTATGGTTATCGAGGGCGTCGGCATTGATCTCAGGGACGACCAGGGGGACGTCGGGATACATCCGGAAGGCAGAACTATTATCGATGACGATGACGCCGCGCTTAACCGCCTCGGGAGCGAGGGCTAGTGAGACGGATCCACCGGCACTAAAAATGGCAAAATCTAGGCCCTCAAAGGCCTCAGGTTTGGCTTCCTGGACGGTCCAATCCTTACCGCCGTAGCTGATCTTGGAACCAGCGGAGCGGGCCGATGCGAGGGGGCGAAGTTCCTTTACGGGAAAATTTCTTTTCGCCATAAGTGAGAGCAATTCTTGACCGACTGCGCCAGTCACGCCCACGATGCCTATACGATATGACATGTTTAGATAAATCTTTGGTTTTAAAGGAGGAGTTGGCCGAGCGCCTAAAGGTACTGGGACTTCCTATGGGAAAAGAATGCTTGGTTGTATCGATTGACCAGCAAAAACTTTGGCATTTTAACCAAAATAACTGTGAAGCCTACGTGGTGAGTACGGCTAGGGCAGGTAAGGGCTGTGTGAAGGACTCTTTGCAGACACCCACGGGCCTCCATCGTATTGCCGAAAAAATTGGCACCGAAGCACCCCTCGGGATGATCTTTAAAGGACGAAAAACCACCGGACAAATTTGGAATACTATTCCTACGACCGAGGATAATTTAATCACGAGCCGGATTTTATGGCTCGAGGGATGTGAGAATGGATTCAATCGGGGCGTCGATTCCGCGGGCAAGGTGGTGGATACGAAAGAGCGTTACATTTATATCCACGGAACGAACCAGCACGAAAAATTAGGCACTCCGAATAGTCACGGCTGTGTTTTATTATCTGATAAAGATATTATAAAACTTTTTGAAACCGTCGCCGTGGGTACGTACGTTTATCTCAGTTAATTATTCTTCAGACTGATTATCCTGAGAATTAAGCCATGCTTTAATCATGGCTTGTCCCACGGGACCCGCCGTTAGTCCGCCCCATGTGTTGGTATCGTTTTGGCCTTCCACTAAAACGGCGAATGCGACTTTGGGATTCTTGGCGGGCGCATAACCGATAATCCAAGCGAGGTGGGCCTTTTGTCCGGATTCAAAATATTCAGCAGTCCCCGTTTTGGCGGCGAATTGGAATCCGGGAATTTGTATGGAACGTGCCGTGCCTTCAGTCACACAGCGTATCATTCCTTCGCGGATGGCATTTAGTTGATTTCGATTAAGCCCAATCGGTCTTGAATCTTCGTGATAAGGAATTCTCGTTGGATCATGGAAAATAGTCGGCGTGGTGCGTGTTTCACCGCGCGCGACCGACGCGGCAAAGCATGCCATGTGGAGGGGGGTGGTTAGGATAAAGCCCTGTCCGATGGAAGAATTTGCCGTATCACCGCTCGTCCAGTTACCTTGCCCCAGGTTTTGTTTATAGTTTGAATCAGGAATAATCATTTTACGAGCTGGCGATGGAAGCTCGTACTGACTGTGGGTTTCGCTACCCATGACGTTGGGGTTAGCTTTGAGTAATACTTTATCTAAACCGAATCGTCGGGCTTCTTGCGCGAGTAAATCAGGTCCCACCATTAAACCGACTCGGTAGTTCCAAACGTTGCAGGAGATGGCTAGCATTTTCTCCACATCCACTTGCCCAAATCCAAAAGGTTCGTGTTCAAGGTAGTCCCGATTTCCAATGCGTAAACTAGCTCCGCAGTCTAAAATATCATCGTAGTCAATTTTTCCACTACGCATCCCGGCGATGGCGGTAATAATTTTATAAGTAGAACCAGGAGCATACAGTCCTTGGGTTGCCCGATTCATCCAACCTCCTTGCTCTTGAATTTCGTCGAAATACTTATTGGTGACCTTACTCGCTAAGCGGTTGGGGTTATAGTTGGGCAGGCTCGCTATGGCTAAAATCTCGCCAGTGTTTACATCTAACATCACTGCAGCGCTCGGTAATGGATTTCCGGCGGGGTCTTTGATGGCACTTAATGCTTTTTCTGCTGCGAGTTGAATATTTACATCCAGCGATAGGCGAATCATGCCCCCTTGTCGTGAAGGGTAGCTTTCTAAAAGTTCTCGTTTGTAGCCCGCCGAGGTTTTGGTCCAGCGCTCCCAGCCGCTGGAGCCTTTGAGCGTATAATCGTGGGTTTGCTCAACGCCTTCGGCGCCGACTTTTCCGGTGTACTTAGATTTGCTCAGTTTCTTGAAAGAAATTTCAAAGTTCGCATCGAAATCTTCGGGCAACTGATTCGTGTCCTTAACGTACCCCAGAGTGTGACACGCCAAAGAGCCAAAGGGGTATGAGCGAATCATGTCCGACTCGATGGTAATCGGGCCGTCGACCGGGAATTGCTCAATGAATCGCGCAATCGAACGATTCGCTTCATCGTCTGAAATTTGATTTCTTAGCTCAGGAAAAGTTAAATCGGAGATGAGCGTGAATTTTAAAATTCGCGAATCGCGCATGTGTTTAGCCAGCGCGGTGACATTGACCTGACGTTCGGGGCTATTGGCTAAAAACTTTACCCGCTTTTTTTCAGACGGAGAATTTTTTTGATTACTCGCATCGATCACAAACCAGACTTTTTTGAGCCATCGATTGAGCACATTGACCCGAGCCTCTTGGTGTAGAATCTCATAGTTAATCTTCGTGCCACTTTCTTTGGCTTTTTCGGCCTTAACTAACGATTTATATTCTTTGTCAATTTCGCCTTCGAGGGCTAATAAATTGGCTTTGACGCTCCAACGCACACGATTTTCTACCAGGGTTACTTCGTTTCGATCCTTAATTAGTCCTCGAGTGGGGGAGCGCCAGACAATGGTTTCACTTTGTGAGTTGGCTTGGTCAATTAAGTCTTGGGACTGTATGAGCTGACGATAAAACAAGCCGCAAAATATATAAATAAATCCAACAGCGAAGAGGGTGAAGATTAAGTACATCCGCCATGGCGTGATGGGTGCAGACGGTACAGATATTTTTTCAAGAGTATCGTCCGGACTCATAATAAATCCTGTGCACTCGGCACTCCGATTAAATCCATAATCCAGTTCTGAGTGGTCGCAAGGGGCATGATGATGACTAAGCCCATGAGGCCAGAAAGGGTGCCTTGAATCGCAGCCTGATAAATGGTGTTATAGATATCACTCGGTGCGTCAGACTGATAAGCCGTGGCCGCAAACCAGATAATCGCCGCAACGGCGTTAACCACCACGGCGGCTTGGATTGTCCCTAAGCTGGTGCGTAAATAGGAGCGATAGTTTCCGAGTAGAATCGCGAGAGTCACCAGCGAGATCGCCACCGTGCCGTTGGGTATCGGACGATAGGCTTCAAACATGAAGCCAACGCAGCCCGCAAATAAAACCGCCTGCCAGCGCTTCAATCGGCGACATGGGGCAATCAGCGCCGCACCGGTAATAAAATAATTAAGACCTGAACTCGCCAAGGTGCTGGAGACTAAATCAGCGACAAACAGCCAAGGGTAGGTCGCAAGAATCAGAAAGAACCAAGCCCATGGTATGCTCATTTAAATTCCTCCAACTTAATTTTCTCGGAAGGTGCTAAAAGTATTTCGTTCGCCGTGGGGTACTGCGGGACGAGTACCGAAACCTCCTCAATCATATTTAAATCTTTAGCGGGATTTAAATCGGCGATCTTATAATTATCATCAGTACTCATGCGGATGCTGCCATCGACTTCACCTAAAATTAAACCCGATGGAAAAACACCGCCTAATCCCGTGGTTAAAACTTTGATAGGTTGACCGGTGGGCGGATTGTAATCGATCGGAATCGCGGTGACTTTCGCCTTGCTCGGAGAGAGTGAGTTCGCGGCATCACCGCGGACATAAACAATCCGACGCTTTTCATCACCGACTAAAAATGCCGTACAACGAAAGCTTGGGCTCGTTACTAAATCCACTTCACTGATATCTAAATGCACTGCAGAAACGCGCCCAATGACGCGATCGCTGAATACGACAGGACTGCCTGGGCGAATGCCATCGTTGCGGCCTTTACGAATGATAATTTTTTGCCACCACGACGAACTGTCGCGGGAAATGACTCGAGCTACAACCGTAAGAAATTCTGAATTACTGGTGTAACGTGCGTTCTCCCGCAGGCGTTTATTTTCGCGACGAATATCATCCATCGAGTGAATGCGTAGTTCTAAGGCGGCATTGATCCGCGCGAGATCTCTTGAAGCGGAAATAAGTTCTTCGTGGCTACGACTTTTTAATTCCCAGTATCGAGCAAGGTCGCTGCCTTTACTGACGATTTGTAAGGCAGGCGCTTGAAATTCAGCGAACGTTTCTTTGGTGAAGCGATGCAGGGCACTGGCGCCCGATATCCAAATCAAAACAAAAACGATTAAAGCAATATAAGATGCCTTGGCGCCTTTTTGGTGGTTATTCATGGCGGGTTAGCCCGCTTAGATTAGTCGCGACCGCTCCAGCGGGAGGCGTTGCCTAAAATTTTACCAGTACCATTTACCACGGCACAGAGAGGATCTTCGGCGATAATGACGGGAAGCCCGGTGGCTTCGGAGATAGCACGATCGATGCGACGGATCAGAGCTCCGCCACCAGCAATCACGATACCACGGTCGACTAAGTCAGCAGAAAGTTCAGGAGGAATACGCTCCAGGGAGCCTTTAATGGCTTCGATGATTTGATTAATGTTATCAGCCATGGCCTCACGGACTTCTTGGGAAGTGAGGTGGAGAGAGCGGGGGAGACCAGTGACGGAGTCACGACCACGTACTTCGTAGGTCATTTCTTGTTCTAAAGCATAAGCCGAACCGATTTTAATCTTAATTTCTTCCGCGGTGCGCTCACCGATGATGAGATTATATGAATTCTTAATATACTTAATAATAGCCGAATCAAATTCATCACCACCGACGCGAATGGAGCGTGCGTGGACGATACCGCCGAGTGAGATCACCGCGACTTCAGTAGTACCACCACCGATATCGACAATCATCGATGCCATTGGCTCTTCGACGGGTAGGCCTACACCGATTGCCGAGGCAACGGGTTCAGGAATAGTGATCACATCATCAGCACCGGCGCGATAAGCGGAATCCATGACGGCACGACGTTCAACCGCGGTGATACCGTAAGGAACGGCAACGACGACGGTGAGATTTGAGAAAATAGATTTACGAGCTACTTTACCGATGAAGTAGCGAAGCATGTGTTCGCTGATTTCGAAGTCGGCGATTACACCGTCTTTCATCGGACGCAGCGCTTGGATATCACCAGGAGTACGACCAAGCATCATCTTAGCTTCATTACCAACAGCGATCGGCTTGCGGGTGCTGGTGCGAATAGCGACCACGGAAGGTTCTCTAAGGACAACGCCTCGGTCTTTCAGAAAGACCAAAGTATTGGCGGTACCTAGGTCGATACCAATGGCTTGGGTGAATAGCCCTGGGAAACGCTTAAACATTAGTCGTAGTGGTTGAATTGGTTAAACATCTTATCATTTAAGTAGTCAAACCCCTTTTGGCCATTAACCGGTCAAACTTAAATCATAAAAAAGATAATAAAATTGGGCTTAGAAGTATCCTAAGCACTTTGCTCCGAGTAATAGTAGGCCAGCGATGATTCGGTACCAGGCGAAGGGTTTAAGTCCGCGGCGCATAATAAATCCGATCATCCATTTTACTGAGATGAATGCAGCCACCGCGGCGACTAAGAGTCCAAGGCTTGCATTTCCAATCGGGTAGACCTTGAAGAGGGCAGGTCCAAGTGAGTACATTTTGTAGACTGAAGCGGCGGACAAAATAACGAAGCCAACGAGAAACGAAAACTCAGTGGCGACGGCGGAGGAAAGTCCGGCCCAGCGTCCGCCTAAGATGGTGGCCAATGATCGGCTAGTTCCAGGGATAAGCGCAACGCATTGGCAGAGTCCAATCCACAGTGCCTGTTTCGGTGTTATATTTAATTCACCAGTATTATCGGAAGGAATCTTAGGTAATTTGTTTTCGGCTAAAAAGATGACAAATCCTCCGATGATTAAGGCTAGGGCAACGATGGTTACATTGAAAGGTATGTAGTCCTTGATAATAAAACCTAAGATAGCTGCGGGTAAAAAGGCGATGAGGATAGCGAGTGCTAGGAAAATGGAACTACGATGGCCTTTAAAAATTCCGACTATCACCGAACTCATTCGTTGATAAAAAATAAAAAGCACGGCGAGAATTGCACCGAGCTGAATGATCACAATGTAGTCATCGGCAATTTTTTCGAGCGAGAGTCGGCGACCTTTTCGATCCACCACACTGGCCTCCACTAGGGTTGAACTTTTTTCAACACCCATGACCGCATCACTAATAATCATGTGACCGGTTGAGGATACGGGTAGATATTCAGTTATGCCTTCGACCAGCCCAGTGACTATGGCACGTTGGGTGGTGAACTCATTTCGGACTTCTTCGGCAGTTTTATCCGGAGCAGTTTGTTCGGCCGCCCATGAGCCTATAGGACAAACCAGTAATAAAAATAGCAGGGCACGAGGCATGGATTTATCTGATATAGGTAGAAAGAAAGCGCAAGACTCCGATTTGTCCTTGTCGCTTGCCCTTCGTCTTAGTTCGCTCTTTATATTATTTAAATTATGTCCGCTTCGAGTCTCATTCCAACCAAAGAACCTCGTTTCCAGGTGCCTGATGTCCGTGGACGTTTTGGTCAGTTTGGCGGAATGTATGTTCCGGAGACTTTGATGACTCCGCTGCTCGAGTTATCCAAAGCGTACGCTGAAGCTCGTCGTGATCCGGCATTTCAAAATGACTTCACGAATATGCTGCGTGATTTTGCCGGACGTCCAACCGGACTATACTTTGCGGAGTCACTCACCAAACATTTTGGTGGTGCTCGAATTTATTTAAAACGCGAAGACATGCTGCACACGGGTGCACATAAAATTAACAATGCCGTCGGTCAGGCTTTGCTCGCCGTTCGTATGGGTAAGAAACGGATCATTGCCGAAACGGGTGCTGGACAACACGGAGTAGCCACTGCTGCCGTCTGTGCAAAATTTGGTCTGAAGTGCGTCATCTACATGGGCGCCGAAGATATGGAACGTCAGGCCCTCAATGTTTATCGTATGCGTCTCATGGGCGCTGAAGTTCGCGGAGTTGAAGCAGGGCAGAGAACCCTAAAAGAGGCGGTCAATGAAGCGATGCGTGATTGGGTGACTAATGTCCGCGATACTCATTATATTTTAGGCACAGCTTACGGCGCTCACCCTTATCCGATGATGGTGCGTGATTTTCACCGCATTATCTCGATGGAATCTAAGCAGCAAATGTTGCGTGCCGAAAATAAATTACCTGATCACGTCGTTGCCTGCGTGGGTGGTGGATCCAATGCGATTGGTTCTTTCTTCGAATATTTAGACGAACCTGAAGTTGAACTTATTGGCGTCGAAGCGGGTGGACGTGGGATTGTGGAAGGTCAACACGCCGCCCGATTTGCGGGTGGCCGTCTCGGTGTACTCCAGGGTTGCCTCACGCACATTTTACAAAACAGCGAAGGACAAATCGAAGGTACGCATTCTGTATCTGCTGGATTGGACTACGCAGCGGTCGGACCTGAGCACGCTTACTATCACGAAAGAGGACGAATCAAATTTGCTTACGCGACGGATGAAGAATGTCTCGATGCGTTTAAATTATTATCAAGCAAAGAGGGGATTATTCCCGCTCTAGAATCCAGTCATGCTCTGGCCTATGGTTGTAAGTTAGCTTCTGACAGTCCTCGAACATCTACCGTCTTAATTAATTTATCAGGTCGTGGTGACAAAGACGTGTGGAGTGCAGCTCGTGCGATGGGCGTTGAAATCAAACTTTAATTTATGTGTGCGGCATCCATGACAGGCTTTGGTCGGGCAGAACTTAAACTCGACGGAAAGTCCTACGCCATTGAAATCGCCTCGGTAAATCAGAAGAATTTACAGATTTCCGTATACGGTCCGGAAGAATGGCCGACCCTAGAATCCGTGGTCAGCAACGCCATTCGACAACACTTACATCGCGGTAAAGTGACTGTGCGAATTAACTCTGCCGATTTCTCAAATCGATCCGCAACAAACTGGGATGAAAACAATCTTAGATCCTTGTATGACGAGTTTCAGGTTCTCGCTAAGAAATTAAACATCCCCGTTACACCTGATGCCAATTTACTTCTGAGTTTGAGTAATGTGCGTAGCAATAATCGTTCAAGCTTACCCTCGTTTGATGTTTGTGAAAAAGAAGTTTTATCAGCACTCGAGATTGCGGTTAAGCAACTCATGAAAATGCGTGAGGTCGAAGGAAATACTCTGGCGAAAGATTTGAAGGCCCGACTTATCAAAATTAATCAAAGTGTCGATGTCATGCAGGAGTGTGAAAAAGAAGCTCCCAAACGCCATCGCGATTTGATGCTTAAACGATTAAAAGACATGGGTCTGGAATTAGATTTAGGCGACGAACGTGTGCTCAAGGAAATTGCGATTTGGGCGGATCGTTGCGATATCACCGAGGAAATCGTCAGGCTGAAAAGTCATATTCAACAGTTTCAACAAGACTTAGAGGGTGATAAAAATGGTAGAAAATTAGACTTTCTAGTACAAGAATTGCTCCGGGAGGCTAATACCGTGGGCAGTAAGGCATCGGAAATAGCCACAACTCGTGCCGTTTTAGAGGTAAAAACAGAAATTGAGAGAATTAGGGAACAGGTCCAAAATCTTGAATAAATTTCGGCTAGGGTATTGCCATGACCCCTTTCCTTTGTCTTTCTCTATCAACACTTACTAATCTTTATCCATGTCTGACAATCTTACGAAACGGCAAATAGTCCTGAAAATTTTTACGGATAAAGGCTACCCACAAAAGCATATTCGCGACAGCGTTCAGTTAACCTTGGACGCGATCACCGAAGCCTTGCTCGCTGGCCGTGATGTTGAATTGCGTAACTTCGGCGTTTTCCAAGTTCAGGTTCGTAAAAGTCGTATCGGTCGTAATCCCAATCGTCCTGAAACCGATGTCGTGATTCCCAAACGCGCCGTAATTAAATTTAAAGCCGGTAAAGAACTTAAAGCTAAATTGAAGTCTTATAATATTGATAAGACTGACACTAAGCCCGAGTAAGTTTTTATCCATGGCAGATATCCGCTCATTACCAGGTTTTAGAGAATTCTATCCTGAAGACAGAGCGATCCAAAATCATCTCTTCACGGTCTGGCGTCAGGCCTGCCGTCGGTACGGTTTTCGCGAATGGGAATCCCCTGTGCTCGAACCTTTAGAACTCTTCACCGAAAAATCGGGCGAGGAGATTGTTAAGCAGTTATTTAACTTTGAAGACAAAGGCGGCCGCCAGGTAAGTCTCCGTCCGGAGATGACCCCTTCGCTGGCTCGCATGGTCGGTGCCCGTGCTAACGGAATGCCTAAACCGATTCGTTGGTTTTCTATCGGTGAGAATTTCCGTTACGAAAAACCTCAGAAAGGACGTCTCCGATCCTTTTATCAGCTGAACGCTGATTTACTCGGTGAAGCGAGTGCGACGGCGGACGCTGAACTCATCGCACTATGCGCTGATTGTTTATTAGGTTTTGGTCTGACCCAAAAAGATTTCTCAATTCGTATTTCTGACCGTCAACTCTGGTTTAAATTTTTAGAGAGCGAAAAAGTTCCCACTGAAAAAATCACAGCTGTCTTAGGCGTGGTCGATAAGTTAGAACGTTCCAGTCCTGGCGATTTACTAGAAGCGATGAAAGCCGTACTTACGGGTAGTGACTGCGATGCCCCTAAATTATTAGCATCGGTTAAGGCTTTCGCAGCCATTCGTTCACTGAATGAATTGGAAGCCATTGCCCAGAAGGATGCAGCGATGGCTGCACGTTTAGTGGAATGGAAACAATTACTAGATTCTATTAAAGCCCTCGGTTTTGCGGAATGTGTATCGATCGATTTAACCATTGTTCGTGGGCTCGCTTATTATACCGGCTTTGTTTTTGAAGCTTTTGAAGTAGGCGCCGAAGCTCGTGCACTGGCTGGCGGCGGACGTTATGATACTTTAGTTAAGAAATTAGGCGGACCCGATTTACCAGCCGCTGGTTTCGGTATGGGCGATGTGACTGTCCGTGACTTATTAGAGTCCAAAAATCTTTTACCCAAGTATTCTGATGGCCCGAATTTCTATGTTATGATTCTGGGCGACGATGCTCGCAATGTTGCCCTTGAGGATATCGCAGCACTTCGTCGCGCCGGCTTCCGGGTTGAATATAATTTACGTGACGGTAAATTCCCAAAATTAATTCAAAGTGCGGAAACCATCGGTGCACAATACGCACTGGTTTACGGTAGTGAAGAAGTCGCCAAAGGAATTACCAAGGTAAGAAGTTTAACCGATCGCACCGAAGCGACCATTCCTCGCACTGATATCATTCCTGCACTGCGCGCTGTATTAGAAGAAGGCATGCGTGCCATTCTTCCCTAAGCAATGAACGAACAGTCGCGCCAATATCGAAACATGGCGAAGACGGCGTCGTGGACGATGGTCTCGCGAATTTTAGGTTTAGTCCGTGATCAATTAATCGCCGCATTTTTTGGTGCGGGCATCGTGGCCTCAGCTTTTTTATTCGCGTTTCAGATTCCTAATTTATTTCGCCGACTTTTGGGTGAAGGCGCTTTGACGGCAGCGACGGTTCCAGTCTTGGCTGCTAAAGCAAATGAAGGTGGTACCAAGGAATCCTATGCTTTTCTAAATTATATCGTTCGTCGAATGTTGCCATGGATGTTGGGCATAACCCTCGTGGGTATGAGCGGTGCGTTGCTTTGGTTTCTATTAGCAGCGAATGATCAACAAAGGTATGCGGCAGAACTTACGGCGTGGTGTATGCCCTACATGCCTTTAATTTGTATCGCGGCACTATTTACCTCGGCGGTCAATTTGAGTGGTCGATTCGGCTTAGCGGAAATTGCTTCATCGGCACTGAACCTCTGTATGATTTTAGGTTTAGGTTTCTTTGGATATTATCTGGCTGATACTCCCATGGGTCAGGCTCGTTGGCTCTGTGCTGGAGCTGTCGCGGGTGGTGTTTTGCAATTGCTGATACCCATGTGGGGGCTCCAGCAAGCCGGTTGGAAAAGTCG
>CAIMFE010000204.1 GCA_903840235.1 uncultured Opitutia bacterium
CCGTCCGGCTATGGCAAACCGGGCGGGTACTATCGTCCGCCACAAATACAAAAAATAATAAATCATGTCTCGTTATACTGGACCCACGACCAAGCTGAATCGTCGCTTTGGTCAAAATATCTTCCCCACCTCCAAAGGTGAGGAACGCCGTCCATACCCACCAGGTATTCACGGTAAGACCACCCGCCGAAAAGTTTCGGAATACGGTGTTGGTCTGAATGAAAAACAAAAACTCCGTATGATGTACGGTCTGACTGAGAAGCAGTTCCGCTTATCCTTCGAACGCGCTAAGCGTATGGGTGGTGTTGCTGGTGATAATTTCCTCCGCATTCTCGAAACTCGTTTAGACAATGTTGTCTACCGTTTAGGTTTTGCTAACTCCCGCTCCGCTGCTCGTCAGCTCGTCTCCCACGGTCACGTCCGTATCGATGGCCGTAAAGTAGACGTCGCTAGCTTCACCGTAGCTCCTGGACACGAAATTGAGATTCGTGATCGCACTTCTTCTAAACAACTCGCTACCCGCGCCATTGAAGAAGGCCAAGGTCGTGTTGTTCCTGCTTGGTTAGTCACCGTTGCTGAACAACTCAAAGGACAGATGGTCCGTGAGCCAGCTAAGGAAGAACTATCACGCGACATCAATGTTCAGATCATCGTTGAATTCTACAGCCGCTGATCCAACCGCCAACCAAAACAACCAACTACACAAAGACATGACCAAGCGCCTCGGAAAATTCGAACTACCCAAGGGCCTCAAAAAAGAGGAATCCTCCGCCACCCCCACTTTCGCTCGCTACTTCGCCGAGCCATTCGAGACCGGTTTCGGTCACACGATTGGCAATTCGTTACGTCGCGTGCTTCTCAGCTCTATCGAGGGCGCTGCAATTTCTGCAGTGATGATCGAAGGAGTGCAGCATGAGTTTCAACCTATCGATGGCGTTGTCGAAGACGTTACCGAAATCGTTCTCAACCTTAAGAAGGTTCGTATTCGCACTGAAGCGAATAAGCGCGAATCTTTCAAAGGTCGTATCGACGTTAACAAAACCGGAGTGGTTAAAGCTTCGGACATCGTTTTCGAAAATAAGACTGGTTCAGTTTCTGTTGTAAATCCCGACACCGTGATTTGCACCATCGACCGCAAACGTACTTTCACTGCTGAAGTCGAAGTAAGCGTTGGTCGTAGCTGGGCATCTGCGGAAGAAAACAAAAAGGCTGAACAGTCTATTGGTTCAATTCCTGTTGATTCACTCTTCTCCCCTGTAACTTTAGTAAAGTACGCAGTGGAGAGCACCCGTGTGGGTCAAATGACCGACTACGATAAACTCGTTTTAGAGATTTCGACCGATGGTCGTATTACTCCTGACGAAGCTTTAAAAGAAGCGTCGGCTATTCTCCGTCACCACCTCGCTGTATTTGATACCGTTTCAACTGATCCTGTTGAATTCGAATCAGGTAAATCCGAAGTCAGTGAAGAAGCTAACCGTCTTCGCAAATTACTTAACATGTCAGTTAACGAAATCGAACTTTCCGTTCGTGCTGCTAACTGCTTGAACAACGCGAACATCAACACCGTCGGCGAACTCGCTATGAAGTCCGAACAAGAGATGCTCAAGTATCGCAACTTCGGTAAGAAGTCTCTTAACGAAATTAAAGCTAAGCTTGAACAATTGGGTCTGTCTCTCGGACAGAAAATTGATGAGCGCTTATTAGATAAAGGCGTAAACTCTTAATCGAGAAATCAGATCATGCGTCACCGCTCACATAATAACGTACTCGGCGTCAAAACCGCCCACCGTCGTTCACTCGTTGCCAACTTGGCTGCAGCACTCATCAAGAATGCTCGTATCACCACCACGCTCTCCCGCGCCCGTGCTGTCCGTCCTTTCGCCGAACGTTTAATCACGCTCGCCAAGAAGGCTGAACAGTCCGCTGACAAGAGCGTCAAGTTGCACTACTATCGTTTAGCCATGGCTCGCTTACGCGATGAATCCGCTGCTAACCTTCTTTTCAAAGAACGTGTTAAGCAGTTCATGACTCGCAATGGTGGCTTCACTCGTATCTACAAGCTGAACGTCCGTAAGGGCGATGCTGCTGAAACAGCCCTCATCGAATTAGTCGGTAAAGATGACAAAGCTCCTGCTTTAACTCCTAAGGCTAAAACTGCACGTAAGCCCAAGGTTGCTAAGGAAGAAGCTGCGGCCGCTAAAGCGTAAGTACTAGCAAAACATCAACTTAACGAGACGCGTCATTGTTCCTAGTGACGCGTCTCGCTTTTTTAAGCCAAACCCATAATTTCAAACCATGCTTCAGCCTATCGACCTCGATGTCTTTTTGGCCTGTATCGTCGCCGCGGTTATTGGGGCACTTTTCTTTCTGCAGTTTTGGTACGATCGGCGCGACGCATTGCTTTCGGATCACCGTCGCTTGAGCTCCGTTTTTTCCTGCACCCGTTGCAGTTTTACCTACGTACGCCCGCGTCGTCGAGAAGAGGCCTCCTGTCCGCAATGTGGCTGGAATAACGCCCGTCTTAAATTTTAACCTCTATCATTTTTATGAATCAACGGTCCATCGCTATTCTTGATTTTGGTTCACAACTCACCAAGGTCATCGCCCGTCGCGTCCGTGAATGCAACGTCCACTCCCGCA
>CAIMFE010000205.1 GCA_903840235.1 uncultured Opitutia bacterium
ATCGACGGCCTGCGGAATCGCGACTTACGAGGCCCTTCGACAAATAAAGTTAAAATAACTGAGGCAGATAGTTGCCTCTTAATTATTTTCCGTAGTTTGCTGAACTATGAATAGTCTTGCTGATATCCGTCAACGCATTGCCCCCGCTCGCGAACGTTTACTAAAGCATGCGCTATATGCACGCATGGGCACGTTGAGTGATATCCAGAACTTCATTCAATTTCACGCCTTCGCTGTTTGGGATTTCATGTCTTTATTAAAAAGACTGCAGCGTGATTTAACCTGCATTGACTTACCCTGGGTTCCGGTCGGCGACGCTGAAGTACGCTTTTTAATTAACGAAATTGTCTGCGGAGAAGAGTCTGACGTGGATCCAAAGGGCACGCGCATTAGTCACTTCGAACTTTATTTACGGGCCATGAATGAGGCAGGTTCATCCACCGTGCCACTCCTTGCGGCACTCGAGAGTGTCAAACGTAAGTCAACGACCGCCCAAGCCTTGAAGTCTTCGGGCGTCCCCGCAGGCGCCGCCGAATTTTCCGCTCATACTTTTAATTTAGCCAGTGAAGGAAAACTACATGAAGTGGCCGCTGCATTTACTTTCGGTCGCGAGGATTTAATTCCTGATATGTTTCATGAATTAGTAGTGAAGCTCAGTCAGGAGCACGCGGGTAAATTAGATACGTTTAAGTATTATTTAGAACGTCATATCGAAGTGGATGGTGGTCATCATGGTGCCATCTCACTACGCATGGTTGAGTTGGTTTGCGGTAACGATGAAGCCAAATGGAACGAAGCCGGAGCTGCTGCATTGGCCGCCATTGAGTCCCGAATTAAATTATGGGACGCCATTGTGGCCTCTCAAAATAAAGCTTAATCAAATTTCTCTAACACGGCCACGCCGATTGCATCGGCGCGTAGTCTGCCTTCACCGGTGAGTTTGAAAAATTCTCCGCGCAGCTCCATCAGTCCTTCTTCAACGAGATCGGCAAAGAGAATGGAAATGCTTTTAGGTAATTCAGTTTGAAAGCGTTGAGCTAAGGCAAAAGGCGAAATTCCTGAATTCAGTCGAAGTCCAAAAATGAGTGAATCAGCCAACAAATCCGCAGGTTTCAGGTGCTTGGTTTGTTCGCGCACGGGCTGTTTGTTTTCGATGCCTTTAAGCCAGCCTTCGAGGTTGGCTGGGTTGGTCCATCGCTGGTTATTCCACTGAGAGGAGGCCGACGGTCCGTAGCCGAGCCAATCACCCATGTGCCAAGTGATGAGATTGTGCTGACACTCGTGGCCGGGTTTCGCGAAATTAGAAATTTCGTATTGAGCGTATCCTTCGCTTTCCAATTTCTCCCAAGTTTTTCGATAAAGAAATGATTCTAAGTCTTTGTCGATTTTTACTTTGCCCTGACTTAACTTAACAAACATCGCCGTGTCTTCTTCGAAAGTTAAACAGTAAGTGGAGATATGATCAGGCTTTAACTCAATCACTCTGGTTAAGTCTTCGAGCCATCGTTGGTCATCTTGTCCAGGAATTCCAAAAATAAGATCAAGATTTCGACTCTGAAATTTTGCATCCTCGATTAACTTCCAAGCCTCCATGATTTGTTTAGGTGAATGTCTTCTTCCTAATGTATCGAGCGTGGTATCGTCGAAACTTTGAATACCCAAGGACACGCGCGTAACGCCCGCTTCTTTGAGTGCCGCTAATTTATCTGCACGGACCGATGAAGGAGCTAATTCCACCGACCATTCCTTTGGTTTGCCGCCCGCGCGGACCATAGTTTTTCCGAGAACAAATAAATCTTCGGCGGGAAGTAAGCCTGGGGTGCCTCCGCCCCAAAAGGCCGTATTTACTGGGCCACTGGGCATCAATTCACACTCTTGCGCCATCGCATCCAAATAGCGGTCGATATCCCCCCGCTTAGGTTGCTCTTGATAGAACGCACAAAAATCACAGGTCGACGCACAGAAGGGTACGTGAAAATAAATTCCCCGGCCAACTGTGTTCTGCTCGGTCATTCTAATCCTAATTCTTTACGACCCGCTTCGGAAATCATTCGCGGATTCCAAATGGGGTCCCACACAATCGACACTTCGGCGGATTCTACACCTGGCAGTAATTCAATTTTTGCTTTGGCGTCAGCGGCGATGACCGGACCCATGCCACAACCTTGTGCGGTTAAAGTCATTTTCACATTCACGATTTTTCCTCCCTGCTTTCCCTCAGCTATCTCAAGGTCATAAATTAAACCAAGATCCACAATGTTGATGGGAATTTCTGGATCAAAACATCCGCGCAATGCTGTCCAAATCATTTCATCATTCAATGGACCGTCGGCTGATTTTTGAGAATCTGGTTTTAATAAGTTTTTTCCTTCAGGGCCTAACGCTGAAATATCATTTTCATTAATTCGAAAGAGTCCGAGATTGGTACGAACGGTAATCGAATTGCCCAGAGCTTGGGTGACCGTCACGGCGGTGCCTTTCTCGAGAATCACCGTGTCGCCCGCTGGAATCAGGGTCGCGGTGCAGTCTTTAACGAGGGTAAAACTTGTGGACATAGCCACAAACTTAAGGTTCGTGGCAAGGAGGCAAGCGTGTCCGCACAAGAATGCTTCTTCGCTTGCCGAACTCGGGTGGTAGACTAGCCCTATTTACATGCCAGTTTGGTTTAATCCAGCACGTGAACTTGATGCTTTGCTCCGTAAGGTAGCTCCGCAGGTCGCAGGCCTTGATTCTCATTTCGACCCCGAATTGCGTCCCTCCGATCCCCGTCACGCCGACTTCCAAGCCAATGGAGTTTTGGCCGCCGCGAAAAGAGCGAAGCAAAATCCTCGTGCCCTCGCTACTTCATTACTTGAAGCGGTACGTGCATCTGGGGAATTAGACGAAAGTTTCATTGTGGCCGAAGTCGCTGGCCCTGGTTTTATTAATTTTAAGCTCACTCCCGTCGCGCTGGGTACTTGGTTAAAAGAATACCGCGACGAATCCAAGTGGCGTGCCGGTGCAGCGAAAATTATGGGCGGTAAAAAAGTAGTGATTGATTATCCGTCGCCCAATACGGCCAAACAAATGCACGTCGGGCACTTGCGTCCGATCGTCATCGGCGAAGCGGTGGCACGTTTAATCGAATTCTGTGGAGCTGAATTAATCCGCGATAATCACATCGGAGACTGGGGTACGAATTTTGGAATTCTTATTTTAGCAATTCGTCGTTCTGGATTTAAACTCGATGCCAAAAGTCCAACCGCGCTCGAAGACCTTGAGCGATTATATAAAGAGGGTAGTGTGCAAACGAAAGCGGATCCTGCAGCCCTCGATGCGGCTCGTGCAGAACTTGCTAAGTTACAAACGGGCGACCCAGAAAACCTTAAATTATGGGAGGAAATCGTGCAGGTTTCCAATGCGGCCTGTCAGCGTATCTATGATCAGTTCGGACTGAAGAGTGACGTCATTCTGGGTGAATCCTTTTACCGCGACAAGGTGGATCAGGTTTATACCGAACTGAAAAAATTGGGATTAGCGGAAGAGAGTGAAGGCGCCTTGGTGGTTTGGGATGACGAAGAACCGCGCTTCTCCCGTCACGCCGAAACGAAGATGCCATTCATCGTGAGAAAAAAAGATGGCTCTTCCAATTACGCTTCCACCGATTTAGCTACGCTCCTTTATCGAGCTGAACATTTTAAGGCTGAAGAAATTGTCTACGTGACCGATGGACGTCAGCAAGATCACTTCCACCAACTTTTCAGAACGGGAACTCGCTGGTTTAATTTAAGCCAAAGAAAACTTCCACGTTTAAGACACGTTTGGTTTGGTACAATTTTAGGTGAAGACGGCAAAGCGATTAAAACAAAATCAGGCGACCCCGTTCGATTGCAGTCACTGATTGATGAGGCCACGGAACGTGCGTACGCCGCCGTCACAGAAAAAAGTCCGGAGCTTCCGGAGTCCGAACGTCGGATGATTGCGCAAAAGGTCGGAGTCGCTGCCTTGCGCTATGTTGATTTGGCTTCGAATCGCACCATGGACTATTCGTTCTCGTGGTCCAAATTATTAGCTTTTGAAGGAAATACAGCCCCTTATTTGATGTATGCTGCGGTTCGCGTGCGCTCCATATTTAGAAAAACGGGTATCGCGCTTGGACAAGGTGAAGAGGGTGCCTCCGATTTAGAAACGCCCGAGGAAATCGCCTTAGCCCGAAAACTTTTAGGTTTCACCGCAGCTTTAGATTCTGCCCTCGAGGACTTACGTCCGCACCACTTGTGCACCTACTTGCATGAATTAGCCGCCGCTTACGGAACTTTCTATGCTGCGAATTCAGTGAGTGATCCATCGTTACCGGCAACGACCAAGGCTCGACGTTTAATGCTCTGTGCCCGTACATGTTCGATCTTGGAAACAGGTTTACGCTTATTAGCGATTGAGCCTGTGGAGCGCATGTAATCATGGAAGAGCCTGAATTAAAAATTAATCGAGGTGAAATTATTTCACGCGGGTTAGTGTGTCGTTGTCCTAACTGTGGTGAATACGGCCTGCTCCAATCGTGGTTCCATTTGAGAAAAGCCTGTAGTAACTGTCAGATGGATTTAACGCGATCGGCTGGATTTTATTCGGGTACTACTTCCATTGGTTATGTTGCCTCGATTATTTTCATTATTCTGCCCGTTGTATTTTTAGTGATTAATCAAACCCTCTCGGTGCGTGCAGGTATTCTGATCTCAATTTTCGGCAGTATGAGTTTTATTATTCTTATTTATCCGCTGATGCTTTGTTGGATGGTGATGGTCTATCACGTCGCCCTACCAGGGGAATTGCCCGCAAATACCGAGAGTAATGCTAACAAATAGGCAGATATTGACATCTATCTACATATCTTGATACGATGATACATATGTCTAAGGCAGAATTTATTAACCGTTTACGGGCCAAGAATCGGCCGACCGTTTCGGTGGAGTTTTTTCCACCCAAAACGTCGACGGATGGTGCCGCTATGTTGGAAACGGCAAAAATTCTAAAACCTCTGGGCGTAGACTTTGCTTCGATTACTTACGGCGCAGGTGGTTCGGATCGCTCTACGGTTTTAGAATACGGCAGCCAATTAGTTAAAGTAGGCTACCCACTGATTGCCCACTTAACTTGCGTGGGCCATAGTCGAGAGGAGCTCAAAGAAATTATCAGCAAATATGATGCCGCCGGCTTTGCGGGAATTCTGGCTTTGCGTGGCGATCCACCCAAGGGCCAAAACGAATTCACCGCTCATCCTGAAGGTTTTGCCTATGCCTCGGGTCTGGTTGAATTGATTAAAGAAAGTTTTCCAAACCGCTTTGCTGTGGGAGTTGCTGGTTTTCCAGAAAGACATCCTTCGTCGCCCGATGATTTATCGGACATTCGTTATTTAGCCGGAAAAGTTTCCGCGGGCGCAGATTTTATCACCACCCAACTTTTCTTAGACAACGAAGACTATTTTAATTTCGTGAATCGAGCTCGCGCGGCGGGAGTTACTGTACCGATTTTACCAGGGATTATGCCGGTATTATCCTTGAAGCAGGCCCGTCGATTCTGTGGATTTTGTAAGGCCAAAATACCTGATTTATTGGTAAAAGAATTAGAAGCCTGTGGGGAGGACGAAGAAGCGCAACGCAAGGTCGGTGTATCTTGGGCCGTGCGACAAATCAAGGGTCTGCTCAGTCGCGGTGCACCTGGCTATCACGTTTATATTCTTAATCGTGCACAGTCGGCGGTGGAATTATTTAAGCAGTTAGAAGCTAAATAACTGTTTGTAGATTTTCTGGTGCGTGCCAGATTCATGGCGTGCCAGAATTGTCATCCCATAAACCTTTTTCCTGGCGACGGGCCGGAACGTGGGCGCTCTATGATTTTGCTAATACGGGTTTTGCGATGGTCGTGCTGGCCTTAATCTGGCCGCAGATGTTTCACCGCTATTGGGGTCAGGGTCTAGATCATCAAACCGAATCCATTATCTTTAAGCTCAGTCAGGCCACTCCCTGTTTTTTAATATTTTTAGTGGCACCATTCTTAGGTCAACTGGCTGAAACGGGACACTTTCGCCGGCGTGCGTTACGCTGGTCAGTAATTCTTGGCGTTATTTTCACGATGGGACTTTCCTTTGTCCCAGCCAGTGCGTGGTTTTATTCGGCATTACTTTATACGCTAGGCGCTATCGCCTTTTTCTGTGCGAGTACGTTTTATGATTCGATGATTGTTGATTTTGCTCCGCCGGGCCAACGACATTTCATAAGCGGAGTGGCCTATTCAATGGGCTTTGTGGCAGGATTAATTATCTTAGTCGGTCTCGCTTTAGGATTCTTTGCGGGCGACTCTTTACGTTGGGTTTATATAGCAGCGGGCTTTTGGTGGCTCCTTTTTTCACTCCCCCTTTTATTTTATCCAGATGAGCGTTCTGCTCATGTGCCTAGCTTGTCGCTTCGCCAAGTATTTCACGCCACCTTGCAAACGAGCAAAGAACTTTGGGCTAATGTAAAAGTCCGTTGGTTTTTATTAGCTTATATTTTGTATATTGATGGTCTGCACGCGGTGAAAACTTCGGCTGCCCACTTTGGGGCGGTCTTAGGTTTCGGGGAGATGGATTTAATCAAAGCTTTCTTAGTCGTCCAAATCATCGGGGTTCCGGCCGCCCTCATTTTTGGCTGGTTGGGAAATCGTTGGGGCGCAGTCCGAATGATCGCGCTTGCTTTGGTCGGTTACATTTTTCTCACGCTGCTTGGCTCACAAATCCAACCCGGTAATTTAACGCTGCTCAATTTTACTTTTCCGTCGGTTTGGTTGATTGCCGCAGGTGTGGGCATGGTGCAGGGCGGAGTGCAGGCCTTGAGTCGCTCCTATTTTGCTGAACTCGTGCCGCAAGGCAGGGAAGTGGTCTACTTCGGCTTTTATAGTATGATGGGTAAGTTCGCTGCGTTCATCGGGCCTCTGTTGGGTGCATTGGCCGGATGGGCTTTTGCAAGTCCAACTGATGAAACCTCAGCCGAGCGTATCGGCTTCGCTTCTTTCGCCTTACTTTTTATTTTAGGTCTTATTTTACTCACTCACTCCCACCGCGTGAACAAAGTTAAATAGTCGCGAGAATCTTCTCACTAATTTCTTTGATGGGAAGTTGATTGAGTAAGACAGGAGAGAGGCGATTCGGATTAATCTGTGGTAATGCGGTGATGTGTTCACTCAGAATGAGTCCGCGATTCGCACCGACTTCATCCACGCGATCCACGGGGGTGAAGCGCGGAGTAGATTGCAGAACTTGTGGATGTGATCGGATGAGTTTACCAATCTCAATCACCGTTTCCGCAAAGCGATCAAGTTCGTCCTTGGTGTAGGACTCCGTCGGCTCAATCATCAAACCGAAAACTTCGGGGAAGGCTACAGTGGGTGCGTGGAAACCGTAATCGAGAAAGAGTTTTCCGACGCGACTAATAATATTCGGCTTAGGAATGCCCGAAGCTTCGATTAATTTGAAATCATCGCTCGATAGGGTGATGATAAATTCGTGCATGCGCGGAATGGATTCCGCTGCGGTCGGTAATGAAGGGTAATATGCTGAGAGTTTTGCATGCAGGTAGCGACTGGATAGAACGGACATGGCAGACATGCGTGTGACGCCCTCACGTCCGAGGCGATGTAGATAGGTATACACCCGTACTTTGTGAGCGAAGTTGCCCCAGTGACGGTGGAAAGAACCAATGCTGTATTTCGGTTTTACAGGGACAAATTGTGTTCCTTGTTTTTCAATTTGGAATCCGGGTAGGAAGTCGACGAGTCGTGAGGACACTCCGACAATGCCATCACCAGGTCCGCCACCGCCATGAGGGACGGTCCAAGTCTTGTGTAAATTATTATGCACGGCGTCCACGCCTAGGGCATCGAGATTTATCCAGCCAGCGATGGCATTCATATTGGCCCCGTCCATGTAAACCAGTCCACCTGCTGCGTGAATCGCATCCGCCATTCTTTTAAAATCTGTTTCAAAAACACCCGAAGTATTTGGGTTGGTCACCATCATACCAGCGATACGTGGACCGAGTTCACGAATCTTTGAATCAAAATCGTTTTGATCCACGCGACCATCAGGTGAGGATTTTAAAATAACAATCCCTGAAGGTGCACCGTCCGCGCGTTTCTTATTTATAAATCCAGCCGTCGTTGCTGTCGCAAAATTCGTACCATGCGCACTCGATGGTATGAGTAAAATATCTCGATGACTCTCTCCGCGTTTTTGGTGATAAGCTTGAAAAAGTTTAATGCCAACGAGTTCGCCCTGGGCACCAGCGACAGGTTGAGTGGTGATACCAGGTAGGCCTGTAATCGCTTTGAACCATTCTTGGATCTGCCATAATAATTCGAGACTACCTTGGCTATCTTCGTGCGGTGCTTGCGGATGGAGTTGGGTGAATCCTGGTAAGTTGGCCGCCCAATCATTGATGTGCGGGTTGTACTTCATCGTACAGGATCCGAGAGGGAAGCAGCCGGTATCGGGCGAAACATTTAATTCCCCGAGTCGGGTGTAGTAATCTTTTAATTCCGTTAAACTGAAGGAAGGAAGTCCGACGGCTTGTTGACGAAGTAAATGAGAAGGTACATCGGCTAGTGCTGCCTCTGACTTCGAATGACCATACAGTTTTTCAAAGAAGGTTACCAACTCATCGGCTTCAGCTTCAGTTTGAATGTCGCTGAAGGAGATTTTCAGTAGCGAACAATTACAGGGAGTTCGTCCGGTAATATCTACGCCGACATGCAATCCTGCTTGGCGACCTTTTTGAATCACATCCTTGGCTGGCTCGGGTAGCATTAAACTGAACTCATTCCAAAACGCTTGTTTAGCGTAGCAAATTTTTAATCCTGCAATTCCGCCCAGTTTTTTGGCAACGTGGTGAGCGAGCTTGAATCCTTGAGCGCAACTTTGGGCCATGCCATTTTCACCTCGTGCGAGGATAGCCGCACCCGCGATGGTTGCGATAAAGGCCTGGTTGGAGCAGATATTTGAAGTAGCTTTATCTTTGCGGATGTGTTGCTCGCGGGTCGACATCACCATCACGATGCAATCTCTACCTGCATTGTCCTTGGCTTTGCCGACAAATCGTCCGGGTGTTTCACGCACTTCGTTTTTGTGTTCAGCATTATGACGAACGGCAAAGATTCCCAAGCCTGGTCCGCCGAAATTAGCACCGATGGCAAGATGTTGACCTTCTCCAATGATAATATCCGCCCCTTGTTTGCCGTACTGACTCGGGGCCTTTAATCCGCCGGTTGCTAGGAGCATCGGATCAATAACTGCAATCGAACGCACTTTAAGTTCGGCGCATACATCGGTAATGGCATCGACGTCTTCAATGAGTCCAAGGTGATTGATTTGCGGAAATATAAACGCCGCTACTTTTCCTTGGTGCGCAGAAATCTTTTCTTTGAGTTGATTTGTGCAAACGCAACCGGTGTCGGAATGACTAGAAACAAAATCTAGTTGTACCGAAGTCTCCGCGCAGTGGGTTTTTAAAACTTCGATATCGGATGGAAGTAGATTGTCGGCGACGAGGATGACGTTGGCTTCCGCCTCAGAAAGACGGGTGGCGCATACTGCGGCTTCGAAGAGGGCACTCGCCCGATCGTAGAGTGAAGAATTGACCGCTTCAAATCCTGTTAGTTGGGCTAAGGTCGATTGATAAAGCCAATGCGTAATCAGAGTGCCTTGTGACCGTTCGGGCTGATACGGGGTGTAGGAGGTGGTGAGATTCCGAATCGAACAAACGTGTTGGACGATTTCGTGTGTTCGATAAACTTGTAATCCGTCACCTAAGAAACTTTTTTTAATCTGATTCTTTTTCGAGAGATCAGACATGCGTTGTGCTAATGAGTTATATTCTAATTCCTCGGGTAGCGCCAAAGGTTTACTGAATTTTACCGCCGCAGGAATATGGGCATAGAGGTCGCTGAATTCTTTCAGGCCAATAGTATTAAACATCGCGCGAATATCGCTTTCGCTCGCTGGTATATAATGACGTGAAAGTTCCCGGTTTATTTTTTCTGGATTAAACGGGAGCTGAACCATGACTGAAAGTGTAAACGAACCGCCTGCTCTGCAAATACACAGTTAAACTATTTTTTATTATAAGATAAGTCGGTGGTAGTCATAAGTATCGGAGGGTCCTCAATCCCTGGTTTGCTTTTGAGGTAATTTTGCATTATGGCTTGATGATGACCCGCTTAGAGCGAGCCAACTACGTGGCCAAAAACTTGGCTAAACTCTATCCGGAAACCCCCATCCCGTTGGATCATTCCGACGCCTTTACTTTGCTGGTTGCGGTGGTCTTGTCTGCCCAGTGTACCGACAAAAAAGTGAACGAAGTGACGCCCGCTCTTTTCCGTTTGGCTCCCACTCCTCAAAAAATGGCCGCACTCAAGGTTGAGCAGGTCTACCAAGTCATTCGTCAGTTAGGTCTGGCCCCGCAAAAATCTAAAGCACTCGTAGGTTTAGCCAAATTGATTGTCGAAAAGCATCA
>CAIMFE010000206.1 GCA_903840235.1 uncultured Opitutia bacterium
ACCAGAGTGTTCCACGTGGAACAAGTCGCCATCTTGGCGCGTGTCATGGAATGCAAAAAGAGTAGGGGACTCGTCGCCCGCCTGCTCCTCGCATTGTGAAAAATCAATCGAGCTCCCAAGGATTCTGGGAGGGGTGCCAGTCTTGAGCCTTTGCAACTCTATACCAGCATCTAAGAAACTGCTGGACAACGACTTAGAACTAAAGTCGCCCAATCTTCCTCCCTCGGTTTTATTGGAACCGATGTGCATTAAACCCCTTAAGAATGTGCCCGTCGTGACGACTACAGTTTTAGAGTAGAAGGATAAATCTAGGTTGGTGTTTACGCCGACAACTTTGCCGTGATCAAAGATTAAGCCGGTGACCATGGCCTGGAAAATAGTAAGTCCGGGCTGAAGTTCGCAGCGGTGCTTGAGGCGGAACTGATAGGCTTTTTTATCGCACTGGGCGCGGGGGGCCTGGACGGCGGGGCCCTTAGAAGAATTAAGCAGGCGCCATTGGATTCCGGTTACGTCAGCGGTGATTCCCATTTCACCACCCAAGGCATCGATTTCTCGGACAATATGACCTTTGGCCTGGCCCCCAATGGCGGGGTTACAGCTCATCTGAGCAATGGTATCAATGTTTCCACTGAGTAATAAAACATCCACACCCATGCGCGAAGCTGCTAATGCGGCCTCAACTCCAGCATGGCCAGCCCCACAGACAATCACGTCGTAGGGCTTTTGTGGGCCGAGTCTTATTTCTTTAGCGGGTTGCATAGGAGGAGTTCCTCCTAGCAGAGGAAATCACTTACCTATGCAGAAGGAAGCGAACAACTTGTCCAGCATTCGCTCATTATCAATTCTTCCCACGACTTCCCCAAGGGAGTCAAGGGCCTCCCGACAGCGGGTAGCGGCTAATTCGGTGTGAACCGGGGCTGATAAATGACGAATAGCTTCAGTGAGGGCCTCGGCCGCATGTTTTAGGGCTTCGGCATGGCGTACGCTGACAATGAGGTCTTCAGCTCCGGGGGCCAACTGACGCGACACAAGGATATCGCCCAGGCGAGATCGTAAATTCTCGGCGTCTCGCCCATCCAGTAGGCAGGTTTTAATTTTAATATAATGCGGTAAGAAATTTTTGAAATCAGGATGCTCTGGTAAGTCCGACTTATTTTTGACGACCAGGGTTTTCTCTGGGTTTAATAAAACCAAAAGTGAGTCGGGCAGGGCAGGGGGCGGAAGTGAAGCATCGACCACTAAAATAATAAAGTGAGCTGACTCAGCTTGTTCGAGGGAGCGCACCATACCTGCTTTTTCTAGAACCGATCCACCATCACGCAATCCGGCGGTGTCGATGGCCGTCACCGCTAAAGGCAATCCAGCAATGGGTGCTTCAAGGAAGTCGCGCGTGGTTCCTGGTTCATCACTAACCAGGGCACGTTGAGTTCCTGAAAGCACATTTACTAAACTAGATTTTCCAGCGTTGGGCGATCCGACAACAACGAGCTTCAAGCCGTTTCTAATTACTGAATCATGTTTAGAGGATGCCGCGTATCCATAAAGTTCTGACGCAATATTACCCAATAAAATCAATGGTCCTTGTGGGTTTTCTGCCCCAATGTCTTCTTCGGGAAAATCAATATGTGCTTCCAGAATAGCGAGCGCTTGTAATAGGCGATCCGTCCAACCCGCCACTAACTTTCCCATTTCACCGGCCAGCATTCTTCGAGCCGACGACAGGGCGCGTTCGGAACTCGCATGAATTAAATCAGCAACGGCTTCCGCTTGAGTTAAGTCAATTTTGCCAGCTAAGAAAGCGCGACGCGTAAACTCACCTGGTTCAGCCATGCGACAACCGCGAGCCATACAATCTTCGATAAGTCGACGGATGATGAGAGGATTTCCGTGACAGGTGATTTCTAGTGAATCGCTACCCGTAAATGATTTTCCGTTAGCCCAGAGAAGTGCGACGACTTGATCAACCGGTTCATTTTTTAAATCACGCCAGATTCCTGTGGTCGCCTGTTTGATGATTAAGGAATTTTTTCGACCAAAGGCAGATTGAATAATACTAGGTGCTAGGGGTCCATCCACCCGCACCACCGCCAGGGCTGATTTTCCCGAGGGGGTAGAGGTTGCAACGATGGTATCGAGGTCGGACATATTAGAGACTCAACTATCCCAATCAGGTCGGGGCGGGGTGGCAAGCGGTGTCATAAAATTGAAAAGGCTGGAAGGATGGCCCGAGAATGCCAAAGTCTTCAGCATACTACCGTGGAACTACACCCATTTTTAAATCCAACCCAGGCCGACCAGATTGCTGCCGCTCATGGAACTCCCTGTTTCGTCTACGACGAGGCGACCTTCACCGCCCAAGCCAAGGCGATGCTGGCTTTCCCTAATTCCTTTGGTCTCACGGTAAGGTTTGCGATGAAAGCGTGCCCCAATGCTTCCATTCTAAGACTCTTTCATGGATTAGGATTAAGCTTTGATGCGAGTTCAGGATGGGAAGTTCGTCGAGCCATCCACGCTGGGGTTTCTCCAGAAAAAATTTCCTTATCCTCACAAGAATTACCCGAAGATTTTGCCGAGCTTTTAAAATTGGGCGTTCAAGTAAATGCCTGCTCACTGAATCAGATTGAGCGCATTGGCCGCGCCTTACCCGGACACAGTATCGGTGTTCGCTTTAACCCAGGTCGCGGATCGGGTGGCACAGGTAAAACCAATGTCGGCGGATCCGACTCGTCATTCGGAATTTGGTACGAGTGGGCCGACCAAGTAAAAAAGATTACCGAGACATATAAATTAAAAGTCATCCGCATTCACACGCACATTGGTTCGGGTAGCGACCCGCTGGTTTGGCAAGAGGTCTCCGCATCTAGTCTCGCGCTCGTTAAATTATTTAGCGAGGTGACCACGCTTAATTTAGGTGGAGGATATAAAATTGCCCGCGTGGCGGGAGAGAAGGGCACGGATCCACAAAAAATCGGCGTACCCGTAAAACAAGCCTTCGAAGATTTTGCTAAAGCCGAAGGAAGAAAACTTAAACTAGAAATTGAACCAGGAACGTTCTTGGTCGCAAATGCTGGAGCCGTGCTTTGCAAAGTTCAGGACATTGTTTCTACCAATTCCCGAAAATTTATTAAAATAGATTCTGGAATGACGGAAATTTTAAGACCATCGCTCTATGGTGCCCAGCACCCTATTTATTTATATCCCAAGACAAAATCCTCGAAGACAGAAGATTATGTCATCGTTGGTCATTGTTGTGAGTCGGGAGATTTAATTACTTGTGCACCGGGCGAACCCGAAACGCTGGCCGCAAAAAATCTTCCCGAAGTACAAACGGGAGACCTTTGCGTGATTGGTGGAGCGGGTGCCTATTGTGCCGGGATGAGCACAAAAAATTATAATTCTTTTCCAGAGGCCCCCGAGGTTTTAATCCATACAAACGGATCAGTTAAATTGATTCGTCGACGTCAGACCTTAAATCAAATTTTCCAAAACGAAATCGGCGGAGACGTTTAAAAGTGTTACATTGTCCACCCCTGGGTTCGGTAGTCCCTTCTTCTCCGCATGCCACGGTGGTCTCTTTGCCCACGCTGGCTGACATCGAAGGCTATGAAAGAAAAGAAGCGCACGTTTGGGAAAAAATTTCCGCAGGCTATCCCCGGTTCGTCCGTAATCGCTTAGTACAAGAAGCCGCTAAACAGGCCGCTCAAAAACATCAGAGAGCAGGCGAGCTCTTTCCCGTGGTTTCTTTAAGGTCAGCCCAGGATTTATTAAAGTGGGCAGGAATTTTTAATGCACAGGTGGATCTAGAGGCAGATTGGGTTTTGATTTCTCTACCCGCCGGGCCGGCCACAGAAAAGTTAGCCAAATTGATTCAACATACGGGCATACTGATTTCATCCCGCCAAGCCGAAGCTTACTTAAAAAATCTCCCACGGCAGGAAAACGCTACTGCCACGGGAAAAATAAAATCCTTCTGTGCACCTTATTTAGCCGAAGCAAAAGTTGAAAACATTTTAATTTCACTTTCAGGAATGAACGCAGCTTATGCGGCGATGACGGCGATTAATCATATTCAAAAGCCGAAAGGTAAAAATGTCTGGATACAATTGGGCTGGCTTTATGTCGACTCCGCCAAAATTTTAGAAAAAAACACATCAACCGAACATATTTTTATAAAAAATATCCAGGAGCTCGATAAGGTTGAGCAGATTTTAAAAGAGGGCAGGGTGGCGGGTGTTTTTGCGGAAGCTCCAAATAACCCACAGTTGGAGACCCCAGACATTCCGAAACTTCGCCACCTCTGTGATCAGTATGGCGCAAAACTCGTTTTGGATCCCAGTGCGGTGAGTATCGCAACGCTCAATCTTTTACCTTATGCCGACATCTTGTGTTCGAGCTTAACTAAGTATGCAGCGAGTGAAGGCGATGTCATGGCCGGAGTTTTGGCGGTGAATGAAACTAAGCCCGATGCCGCGCAGTTAGTTCAGGAAGCCAAAAAGATTATTGAACCCTTACATGCTCTCGATGCTGAGGTCTTAGCGCGCCAAATCTCAAAAATGAATGAGGTGCTTGGTAGGGTGAATGCCAGTGCGACCATTATCGCTCAGCGTCTATCTAAGCACCCTGCCATTTCTTTCGTTAGAACCGCAGAAACGGTTGCCACGAATGAAAATTATAAAAAATTAAAAAGACCCGACGCGGGCATTGGTTCTTTGATTACGATTGAACTCAAAAAAGAAATGAGAGGCGTTTATGATAAGTTACAGTGTGTGAAGGGCCCGAGTTTTGGTTTAGAATTCACCCTGATATCGCCCTATTTATGGTTGGCGCATTTTGATGAGGTAACGACAGAGGCAGGGAGAAAAGAAATTAAGTTGGCTGGATTAGATCCCGATCTTTTAAGAATTTCTATTGGATTAGAGCCGGTGGAAGAAATATGGAGCATGTTAGAAAACGCGCTTAAATAAAAAACCCACCAGCCGGTGGGTTTTGTGTTTTAGCTTTCCTCTTCCGCACGATCGTCGTCTTCGTCCGAATCCAGCGCCCCTACCTTTTTGCCATCAGCTTTTTTAGCCTCTCTTGCCTTCACCATTTTATCTCTAAAGGCCTGGCGTTCTTTAGCGGAAATTTTAGCCGCCTCGGGATCGAGTTTATTTAACTGCTCATCAAAGATTTTACGATAAGCATCATTAGAGGCACTAGACCTTGTTCGCGCCTGTTTGTAATCGGCTGAAACCTTAACCAATTGTGCGTGATCGGCTTTGGCCTGTTGCTGGGCGCTTAACACTTCAGGTATTTCGTTTACGCGTTTTCGGGCCTCGACTAGGCGCGTGTGATCCGCGTCAACCGCCCTGTCGGTGTTGCCTTTAGATGTGTCCATCGGCTTGGCATTAAGTCCGGTTGTGAGAATCCCAATCAGAAGTAGATTGGAGAGGAGGGGGAGTGATTTGTGCATAGGATTTAGTAATCGCCGTTGAGAAAAGGTCGGCCGATTTCAATTTCAACAATCTCTCTATGGTATTCATCCCATGAATTGAACACGGTGGTATAAATTAGGTAGTTTACTTCTTTAGACCTCGGTGGCTGTAGTCTAAACTTGTGATTTAGATTAAACTAAAGAGTGTAAATCAATGCGCAATAAACTGCTTATCGAATTTGTTGGTACCTTCTTTCTATGTTTAACTGCCATCTTGGCTTCCAATCCTCTTTCTGTTGCCGCTATTTTATGTGCGATGATTTATATGGGTGGCAACATTTCCGGTGCTCATTACAATCCAGCCGTATCCCTAGCAGTTTTTCTGCGTAAAAAGCTGACGACAAAAAGACTATTTGGTTATATAGCAGTACAGCTTTTTGCCGCATTGTTCGCTGCCACCGTGGTAGGAATTTTACACGGACACACCGCTGAACGATCCAAAGATATTGTAGACGCGCTTGGAGAAAGTGCCATGTCGGGAGCGGGTATTGGTTGGCTTGGTGAAACCATCGGTACATTTATTTTAGCCTTTGTGGTGTTAATGGTGGCGACCTCACGCCATACCGCAGGAAACAGCTACTTCGGCTTAGCCATTGCCTTAACAGTTTTTGGCATAATTAGCACATTTTCATCCTTAAGTTTAGCTCTCAATCCCGCCGTCCACGTAGCCAACGAGCTTGTGGGTATTGTGGGCGCCCTCAATGCCGACGATTCAGTATTAAAAGCCCTGTCACAAGAGTTTACGTTTTTAGCTCACGGACTTCCCCGAACCCTATTAGATCTATTCTTCATGTTCTTGGGTGGATCAGCCGCTGCGGTGTTATTTGTTAAAATGTTCCCCGAGGACAACTAAAACGACACACGATGAAGGCTTGCTGGGCTGGGTAATTTAACCAGTTTAGGATTATGGATATTCTCTTAAAATCACATAAACACTACGGCACATTATTACTCGCCCTGGTATTAGCAGTCATCGTGGTAACGCTACTCAAGGGGCCTAAACCAGTATTTCAAAGAATAGTGGCGGTCTTAGTAGACATTAATTTAGTCGTCGGTCTGGCAACAGCCTGGTTTACACACCGCCCATTCTCACTACTTCATCCTATATTTGCTCTCGGAGCGGTTGGGTTACTTCATGCGAGCGCCAAGAGCGATAATGGATCCAAGGTTATAAAATGTTTCTCGATTGCACTCGTTTTACTCATTGCAGTTTGGGCTGTTAATGCTCCATGGGGTCAACGTTACATCGGTCAGATATGGATGTATAATTTCTCTGCCCAAAGCGTCCCAGTTGCCCCGGTAGCACAATAATAGTAGATGGTTTGACTCGAGGGAGATGTGGCTCTCGTTGACCAAACTCATCGAGGGCTATAATCATAATAAAAAATGCTAAGGCTCGCCCTCAATATGCTTTTTGGAGACACCGCTAAGTTGGCGATGCTTCTTTGTGGGTTGGCTTTCTCGGCACTCTTAATGGCGCAGCAAACGTCGGTGTTCTTCGGAATCATGAGCTGGACGTACACACCGGTGGTCAACATCCGGGCGCATGTATGGGTGAGTGATCCGATGGTTGAACAAGCCAACGACGCCAAGCCGATGCGCGATACGGAACTAGGCAGAGTGCGTTCCGTGGATGGCGTCGCCTGGGCTGCTCCCTTACACACTTCATTTTTACAGGCACGCATGGTGGATGGTAATTTCAAATTAATTACGATGGTGGGAATTGATGCCGATACTTTTGCGGGCGCACCCGCTCAACTCAGCCAAGGACAAATAGATGACCTGCGTCTTCCTAACACAGTGATTGTTGATGAATGGGGCGCTCAACTGATGGGCCGTCAGGTTAAAGGACCCGATGGAAAAATAACCACCGTACCATTAAAACCAGGTGATGTCTTTGAGATCAATGATATCGAAGCCCGCATTGTTGGAATTTGTAAAGTGCGTCGCGCATTTACCGGCGGGCCGTTTGTTTACACCACTTATGATCGCGCCAAGTCATACACACTCGGTGCACGAAGAACTTTAAGCTTCATGTTAGTTGAGCCTGTGGCGGGTGTAACCTCTACACAACTCTGTGAACGTATTGAAAATGAAACAGGTCTTAAAGCCTGGACAACTGATACGGTCATCTGGGATTGGACGGATCGCAGTTTAGCCCGCGCCACCTTTTGGTGGTTCTGGAAAAACACCGGCATCCCATTTTCGTTTGGCACCGCAGTCGCCCTTGGACTTTTCGTGGGCATAGCGATATCAGGCCAAACCTTTTATTCCTTCGTTTTAGAAAATCTAAAATACTTTGCCGCGATTAAAGCAATGGGCGCGAGCATGCGCGTATTATCGGCTATGTTGTTTGTTCAGGCTACCACCGCCGGTTTAATTGGCTTTGGTTTAGGTGCGGGAATGGCTCAGGCGATTGGTCGCGTCATGATTGAAAAAGGTATGCCGCCTTTTGTGATGTTTCCCCAAATTTTAATTGCGACTCTGGTGCTCACGATGGGCATCAGTTTCGTCTCCGCAATTATTGGCATTGTTAAGGTGTCGCGCGTCGACGCCGCTACCGTTTTCCGAGGATGACACACACTATCGCAGTCGCCGCCCGTCAGGTGGATATTTCTTTTGGATCAGAAGAAGCCAAAGTCATTGCCCTCAATCACACAGATTTTTCTGCACACACGGGCGAGCTGATTATGTTGGTTGGTCCATCAGGTTGCGGTAAAACAACATTACTTTCGGTGATTGCAGGAACGCTCACCCCTCAGTCGGGAGAAATTGAAGTCTTTGGTCAGCGTCTTGATGGATTGAGCCAAGAAGAATTAACCACCTTTCGCCGAAAAAACTTAGGATTTGTTTTTCAGTCTTTTAATTTAATTCCCACCCTTTCAGTGGTGGAGAATGTGATGATACCTTTATTAATACAGGGTGCGAGTCACGCGGTTGCCAAAAAGAAGGCTACCGAGATTTTGGAAAAAGTAGGATTAAAAGGAAGAGAAGAAGGTAAGCCCAATGCACTTTCGGGCGGACAACAACAACGCGTCGCCATTGCGCGCGCACTCGTGCACGAACCGCCATTGTTAATTTGCGATGAGCCCACTTCGGCTCTCGATAAAGACACCGGTGCACAAATTATGGAAATGATTAGAGAACTTTCCCGCGCGCCTAATCGATGTGTGGTAGTGGTCACACACGATTTCCGAATTTTTAAATACGCCGATCGCATTGCGGAAATGGAAGATGGAAAAATCAAACGCGTCGTCGACGATCCCCGAACCCTAGACCCTACCTACCTTTAAACGCCATGTTCAAAAAACGAATCATTCTCATTATCGTAGCTATCGCCGGTGCGATTGCTGCCTTTCAATTAACCCGCGGTACAGCCTCCGAGGTGGCGATTAAACCGCCGCCCTACGAGCCCGCCGTGAGAGACAAGAACGGATTAATTTCCGCGGCTGGTTTGGTTGAAGCATTGGCAGAAAACACATCAGTGGGTTCACCTAATTCGGGAACAGTTGCCGTTATTCATGTTAAAGTTTGGGATAAGATTAAAGCGGGTCAGGCTTTACTCACTTTGGATGGACGTGAATTAAACGCGCAGCTCGAAGTACAAAACGCCGCGGTCACCGCAGCTGAATCTGCCGCTGAACGCGCCATCGATCAGTCTAAACGTTGGACCAGTATTAAAGATAGTGGTGCCGTCAGTGCTTCCGATTTAATAAATTATCAAATGGCCGCCAAAGAGGCCCAGGCGAAATTAAACTTAGCCCGAGCTCAGGCTGACCAATTGAAAGTCATGATTGACCGTTTGGTTGTCCGTTCCCCTATCGATGCCACAGTTTTACAAGTGAATGTAAGAGTCGGTGAATTCGTCGCTGCGGGTATCAAGGCTCCAGTAATTTTAGGTAATATAGATCAATTACAAATTCGTTGTGATGTAGATGAACAACTGGCGACGAGAGTGCGAGAAGGTCTGCCTGCAAAAGGATATCTAAAAGGAGAGAGTACACGTGCGGGTGCGACCGATCGAGCGATACCGTTAAAGTTTTTAAGAATCGAGCCCTTTGTTATTCCAAAAGTTTCTTTAACCGGTGCGAGCGTTGAGCGCGTCGACACACGCGTCCTCCAAGTCATCTACCAATTTGATAGACCCGCCGACCACAACATTTTCGTAGGTCAGCAAATGGATGTTTATATCGACACCTCAAAATCTTCACCTGCGAATGAATCGGCTAAATAAAAAGTTTTTCATTACAGCGGCCTTAATTTTGGTTGGCTGTGCGCATGAAGCTGCGGTACGTCCGGATGGACTTACACCGGTTAGTGAATTCTCGTACAAGGTCTCCGATGGCAAGGTTGCCGACGACCAATGGTGGAAGTCTTTCAAAGATACAAACCTCGACGCCTTAATAGAGAGAGCACTGAAAGCTAATCCTGATTTAGCCATCGCCCAAGCCCACTGGAGAGAGGCCCGTGCAAGTGTTGCGGCGGTAAACGCCCAACTACTTCCACGCGTGGACGCCCAGGCTTCCTATCAATCAAGCCGAACCTCAGCAAATACTGGACGAGATTTTCCTGGAATGCCTCGTCGGTTTGATACTTTAACGGTGGGCGGCCAAGTAAATTGGGAAATAGATTTTTGGGATAAGAACAAATTAAGTTCGGAGTCAGCGGTAGCTGAAGCCGTTGCTGCTGGTTACAGCGTAGAAAATGCCAAGGTATCTTTAATCGCCGAAGTGTCCCGACTCTGGTTCGCAATTCAATCGGCTCGTATCGACGCCGAATGTTTATCGGACGAGTTTAAAGCGCGATATCGTGAAATGGAGATTACCGAGAAAGCTGTGAACGCTGGATTACTTTCCACCGATCCTCTTTCAACTACACAGTTGGCCGCCGCCCAAGCAAAATTAGATATGTCTAATGCTGCCCGACGTCTCGCGGCCTACGAATCAGCCCTCCGCGCTTTGATTGGCGCACCTCAAACCGAGAAGCTTCCGGCAACGATTTCAACCGAAGTAAAAATTAAAAAGGTCCGCCCTAACTTTAGTGCCGGTATTCCTTCACAACTTTTATTAAGTCGCCCGGATCTTGCCGCCGCCTCGATGAGATTAGATTCTGCGATGGCTCGCGAAGGTGTGGCGCGTTCCGATTTTTATCCATCGGTGACTCTTAATGGCCAACTCGGTTGGCAGGCTGATCCCGCTTCTAAAATTGCCAAAGGCTCTTCGGGATTCTGGTCTTTAATGCCCGCCATTGATATTCCTTTGTTTGATGGTGACCGAAGAGAATCGCAACTCGAGGTTGCGCGATCACGCATAGACTTAGCCGGTGCTGAATGGCGTAAGGCTGTTCTTAATGCTTTTCGTGAAGTTGAAGTAACGCTCGTGGATATTCGTGAACTGGAAGATGAAGTTAAATTAGCTGAAAGAGTTTTAGAGGCGGTCACCCAACGACTTGAGAATGCCAAAACGCGTTACACTGCTGGCGTGGCTGATGAGCGTGAGGTTGTGATTGCAACACGTGATCTCGCACTAGCGCGTCGCACCCACGCCAATTTAGAATTAGAAATTTGTCAGGCAACCGTTCGCCTCGCTGCCGCCACAGGTGGTGGTTGGAAGAAATAAAAAAGCCCCAGTTTCGTGGGGCTTTTGTTTAAAGCGGTTAAGCTTTAATTTGAGGACGCTTAGGATCCGGCCAATCGATGTGGAAGAACTCACCACGTGGCTTGTCGGTACGCTCGTAAGTGTGAGCGCCGAAGAAGTCGCGTTGTCCTTGTAATAGATTTTGAGGCAAGCGCTCGGTGCGGTACGAATCGAAGTAAGAGAGTGCCGAGCCCAAAGTAGGAACTGGAATTCCGTGCTTCACGGCCAAGGCAATGACTTTGCGCCAATTCTTTTGCGCCTTCTTCACGGTCTTCTTGAAGTAAGGATCGAGGAGAAGGTTGGCTAATTTAGATTTCTTACCAAAGGCTTCAGTGATTTTCTGTAAGAAGCTCGCACGGATAATGCAACCGCCGCGCCAGATTTGAGCAATCTCACCGAAGTTAAGCTTCCAGTTATATTCTTTCTGCGCTTCACGCATTAATTGGAAGCCTTGAGAGTAAGAACAAATCTTGGAGCAATAGAGAGCGTCACGAATTTGTTCGATGACTTTCGCTTTGTCGGGATTGGTCATTGCGCGCTTAGGTCCGCGAAGAGCCTTAGCAGCAGCAACACGTTCTTCTTTCACTGCGGATAAGCAGCGAGCGAACACGGCTTCAGCAATCGTTGGAGCGGCCACACCCATGTCGAGTGCGTTAGCGCTGGTCCATTTACCAGTTCCTTTTTGTCCGGCAGTATCAAGGATAACGTCCACTAAAGGAACGCCAGTCTCAGGATCTTTTTGTTTTAAAACCTTAGCGGTGATTTCGATAAGGAATGAATTTAAATCACCCTTATTCCACTCTTCAAAAGTAGAACCAATTTCATCGGGGGACATTCCTAAGAGACCACGCATTAAGTCGTAAGCTTCACAAATCATCTGCATGTCGCCGTACTCGATGCCGTTGTGAACCATCTTCACGTAGTGGCCAGCGCCATCAGGACCGATATGTGCAACGCAAGGCACGCCACCTTTGATGGGCTTACCAGGTTTTGCACCGGTGAGTTCAACGCCGGTTTGTGCATCTACTTTAGAAGCTACTGCTTCCCAGATAGGTTTTAATTCTTCCCAGGCTTTAGGATCGCCACCTGGCATTAAGGATGGACCGAAGCGTGCACCTTCTTCGCCGCCCGATACTCCCGAACCGATAAAGCGAAGACCTTTTGCTTTGAGTTCGCGTTCACGACGAATCGTGTCGGTCCAAAGTGCGTTACCACCATCGATGATGATGTCGTCTTTTTCAAAAACTGAAGCGAGTTCGTTGATCACGGCGTCAGTTGGCGCGCCGGCCTTAACGAGGATGATAGCTTTGCGTGGCTTCTTTAAAGAAGCAGCGAAGTCTTTCATCGTCGCACAACCAGTAAGTTTACCGGGGGTGCTGGGATTTTCTTTCACAAACTCGTCCGTTTTAGCGGTCGTACGATTGTAGACAGAAATCGCGAAACCGTGGTCCGCGATGTTAAGGGCGAGATTCTGACCCATGACGGCCAGACCAATGAGACCAATGTCGGATTGCATAAGTGACCCCATCGCA
>CAIMFE010000207.1 GCA_903840235.1 uncultured Opitutia bacterium
GCAGGGCGAAGTGCAGGAGCGTTATCGAGTATCAGCGGCCGTGGATCTTCTGTTAGCCAAGTAGGTTCTTTGGTCCATTCGTTTAACCAACCGTTCCAGCGAAAGGCAATGGCTGCGGGTGGTGGGAGGACGGCAGCTTCTTCGGCGGTGAAAATTAAATGCTGAGCGAGACGGTTGTCGCGTTGTGAGTAGTCCAGTCCGCGAGCCACGAATCGTGACAAGACAAACCAATTCGCATTACTCGCTTCGATGATTCGAAAAGTGTAAGTGGCACCTTGCGGATTTTGATGAGGGGTGCCGAGTGATTCTAAAATTTGGGCGAGTCGATCGGGAATCGAGCGATGACGTGCCACGGTGCAATATCCCGAACGCCCAGCCACGAGGCCGCGTGGGGCGGAAGTGAATATCAGTTGCAGTGGCATAAAATTATTTTCCAGGAATCAATTCAGGCGAAGCTAAATGCATGAGCCAATAAACCGGGGCTTCGACGAAGGCGGGCGCGAGCTTTTGAGGGTCGGGTGCGATACGACCTTTATTAGGGCCTTCGGATATGACCACGGGTTGATGTCCAAACGAAGTCGCGGCGAAATAACGAATTTCTTTGGTGAGAGATTCAGCGGTGGCCACGAGTCCTGGGCAGAGTTGAACGAGAACTTCACGGACGCGGTCGGAATTTCGGTGAATGGCTTCCAAATCGAGTTTACCATTTTGCAGGATCGGCTCGAGTGGTGACGTGAGGAGGAATTGCCAAGTGTCACACTTGCCAACGACAAACGCTAAAGGAGTGGCGATACGTTCTTTTTGAGAAATTCCCATGACGCGTTTGATCCGTGTTTCCATTTCAGCAAGAATGGTATCTTGCTGATCAACGCGTCCTTTGATGGAAAGTTGTGGGTCGTCGACGCCGACAAGTTTTGCTTTGAAGCGAGCATTCGCGGTCGGGTCGAAAAGGAAGATGAGTCCCGCTGAGGTGGCGACGTGCATTGCGCCAGGTGAGTCATGGATATCGATCCCGGGCTCAAAATGTTCACCGGCGTTATCGTAGAAAATAATCGAAGTCTCTTTTTGTTTTTGGCTGGGAACGCTGAGTGTGTAAATAAACGGACGGGGTAGAGAGACGATGCGTCCGAGTCGCGGAAGTTTTTCGTAGGTGGCGCCTTCGAGGGCGGTTTTGCCAAGGAGAGCTTCTTCCGGCGTGGTGGCGGAGAAGAGGGAGTTCCTCATTTGATTGAGGAGTAGGTTGCCCGTCGGATCGGCGTCCTTGAAGGCTAGTCCGAAGTCAGTCGGCAGCTTCTCTTGGAGAATTCTAGTAAGTACGGCTAAATAATACGATTTACCAGCGCTGGGGGCTCCCACGATGGATAAAATCTGGTGGGGCATATCGAGGTAGCCCGGGGGGAGTTGGCGACGGCAATGAGGGCAGGCGATGTCGGTGCAAGCGAGGCCCATGGGGTCGAGTGCCAGACCTTGATCGTTAAAACGAGTAGGATGGAAGCGCAGTCGAGCATCGCTTCCGAGAATCGGATCACCACGCAAATCTTCGTGGACGGCGATGCTGAGAGCGTCGCCTGGATTAAATCGAGTCCAACAGACTGGACAACTATGGCTGCCCTTATTTTTTTCTTCAGCTAAAGTTACGGAAGATTTTGTCGGTGCAAAATTTTCTTCATGTGGACTGAGGTGGCTCGCAATCTGAGAAAGATTAAAACCCACTTCTAAACCATTCGGAGTGCAGGCGAGGGTTTCGGGCGCGCGACCCATTTGCTGGGCTGCATTTAAAAGATGATTAGGTGGATATTGACCAATGTTTTCGCCAGTCGAAGCATCGAACAAAGTCCAGAGTGTATTATTTACTTCGCTGAAATCGATTTCGGGATTTGGACTAATCACCCAGAGTGAATCGGGAAATTGCAGCGTTGTTGTTTCGGAAATCGGCGTAGGCTTAATCAGTAAATTTCCATTCACGAAAATCTTTTTACCGGCGACTGATTCGATAGAAATATGATCGAAATTCTTAGTAAGAATAATGGATGGCAAAAGACTCTCCGCAGGGAGTTTGGCGGGGAGGGATTCAAAGCTGCCCTTAGTGCCTAGGGTGCAATTGTACCACTGCACGATGGCTTTCTTCTTACTGGAGGTAAACATGGGTCCTTTAGGGCGTAAAATAGACTAAAGAGAGCAGTTGAATTCTGCAAGGATGTCAGTACTATAGTCAGATACCCCCACCATTAATTACCCCTAATTATGGATAATGAATCAGAAGAGCTTACCCTCGATCGTGCCCGCAAGGGTGATTTAGATGCCTACAATCAATTGGTAATAAAATACCAAGAGAGAATTTTTGCGAAGGTTTTTTCGATGTTACGAAATAGCCAAGACGCCGAAGAGATTACCCAAGATACTTTTATTCGTGCCCATCGTGCCCTCGCGACCTTTCGTGGAAATGCGAGTTTTTCGACTTGGATCTATCAAATTGGAACTAATTTAGCTCGAAATCGCTATTGGTATTGGCGCCGCCGTAAGCGCGATGAGTCGATGTCCTTAGACGCTGACCTTGGAGAAGATGCTGGGGCAACCTTGCATGATATTTTGTCGGACGGCGCACAGGGTCCAGGTCACGAAGCCCAGCAGAATGAATTCGTTAAAAAAGTTGCCGACTGCATGGAACAATTAAAGCCGGAACATGCTCTAATACTGACCATGCGTAATATTCAAAATATGTCTTATGAAGACATTGCTGAAGAGCTCGGACTTTCAATCGGCACGGTTAAAAGTCGAATCAACCGCGCACGTGAGGCCTTACGCGAACTCATGGGAGATGAGTATTTAAAGTGAGTTTTACGGAATTTGAAAATTTAGTAGAACGCTACCTCGACGGAAATATTTCTCGGGCAGAAGAGGCGCGTCTATTAGAGTTAATTAAGGAATCTGCGGATTTTAAAAATCGTTTCAAAGCCAAGGTTCGTTTACATCAGGCCATGAACAAGTGTCTGGCTACTGACAAAACCAAGCAGGCCTATCTATCTTTTGCCTGGTTGCGGGTTTACGTTAAACGCATGAGCCAAGTAGCGTCTTATGCCTGTTTGATCGCTTTGGTTTTTGTACAACTCCGGGTGACCTTACCGACGGAGTACAGTGGAGCACTTTATAACCTCAGTGCAGCGTTGAGTGATGAGGCTGATGATTTTGTGGACGGGATTTCGACAACTGAAATGTTAGCTAATTCCGAACCGGATGATGTGTCTGACATGGGGATGTCGGAATTTGATAACAACGATCTGGGCTCGCCGATGGATGATTCCGAGCCCACCGAGGCATAACAATCCTCCTTGCCTATTAGCGTGAGCCTTGTGTGCTAATGCCAGCATGCAGGCCGAACCGTCCAGGCCAGAAATTCGTCTCAAGGGCATCGCCGCGGCTCCCGGTGTTGGCCGTGGTCCAGTCTTTTTACTTCAAAAAGGGATGGCGGTGATTACGTGCGTGAAGGTCTCGGATCCAGAAGCAGAGATTCGTAGATTCGAAGAAGCCCTCGTCGCCACGCGTCACGAAATTACCACCCTTCGCAATAAAGTAGTTAACGAATTAGGTGAATCCGAAGCCGCCATTTTTGACGCACACTTATTAGTCCTAGAAGATGTCGCTTTGGTTGATGAGGTAATAAAAGAAGTTCGTTCAAGTGGTTTTAATATAGAATTTTGTTTCCAAGAAGTGGCGCAACGCTACATCGATATTTTTGAAAACATAGAGGATGATTTCCTCCGCGAGCGCGCATCCGATATTCGTGATGTAACCGGTCGCGTGATGAATCAGTTGGTCGGCATGAGTCCGCAACGTATCGGTACACCTTTACATAAACAAGTGGTCGTTGCTAAAGATTTAACACCTTCGGAAACGGCTACCTTGCCGACCGATGGCGTGGTCGCCTTTGTGACTGAAGAGGGCGGACGCACCGGCCACTCGGCAATCATGGCCCGTTCACTCGAAATCCCTGCCGTGGTCGGCGTGCGCGGATTGCTCGATGCCGTGAATGAGGATGACGTTATTTTAGTGGATGGTGAATTGGGTTTAGTCTTCATTAATCCAACGACGCAGACGATTGAGAGCTATCAGGCAAAAGAACTTACTATTCAGAATCGTCGTGATCGCGTGATGAAAGAAATCGGTATGCCCGATCGTACTCTCGATGGCGCAAGTTTTAGTCTTCAAGCCAATATCGGTGGCCCAGAAGACATGGAAGATATCACCCGCTATTACGCACATGGCGTCGGACTTTACCGAACCGAAAATCTTTTTTTACGTCTCGACGCTTGGCCGTCAGAAGAGGAACAATATCAAGAGTACGCCGCGGTCGTTAAGCAAGCGAACGGTAAACTAATCACATTTCGAACACTTGATTTAGGCGGTGACAAACGCGTCGGCGATTTAACCGATGAAGCGAACCCCTTTATGGGTTATCGCGCGATTCGATTATGCTTAGATCGACCTGACATCTTCAGAGCACAATTACGCGCCATACTTCGTGCCGCTCTCTTGGGTCCGGTAGCGATTATGTTCCCGATGATTTCGAGTCTCGAGGAATTACGTAAAGCCAAAGAATTTCTCCGCGGAGTTGCCACCGAACTGGCGAGCGAAGGTGTGACGCCGAAGGAAGCAATCCGTCTGGGTGCGATGATTGAAATTCCAGCGGCGGTGGCGGTGGCCGAAGAACTGGCTCAAGAAGTCGATTTCTTCAGTGTGGGCACGAACGATTTAGTCCAATATTTACTAGCGGTTGATCGTGGTAACCAAAGAGTCGCCACGCTTTATGAGCCCGCGCACCCTGGCTTTATCCGCACGATGGA
>CAIMFE010000208.1 GCA_903840235.1 uncultured Opitutia bacterium
CGGAGCTTTGGACTTTTTAAATGCCGCGCTACCATCTGCCAAACGGTTTCATAATTTCTTAATCTCAATAACGCCGGTACTTGTTTTACCATCGTCCAAAATTTGTGAAACGGCTCAGCCGATAATTTTTCAAACCCGACCTGATAAATTTTCTTAGAATGCGCTAGTAACTTTAAATACCCTTCGCAATCCGCTGGCTCAATCTTCGCAATCTCCGCCAGTGTCTCCTCCAACGTGCCCCCATAATCAAACTCACTCCCATCGCTAAAATGAAATCGATACCAGGGCTTAACGGGCACCAACTTTACATGGTCAGATAATTTTTCACCAAAGAGCTTAAAGAGTTCTTCAAATAAAAAAGGCGCGGTAATCACCGTCGGTCCCGCATCATGACGAAAGCCTTCACGCTCGAAAACCTGAGCCCGACCGCCCACCGTCGCACATCGATCAATCGCAATCACATCATAACCCTTCGCCCGCAAACGTAACGCTGCGGCGATGCCACCAAATCCAGTGCCAATGACTACAGCTTTCACGCCGAAAACTTTAGTCTGCTTTCAGTCGTTTGCCCAGAACTAAGGCAAATTCAGCTAACAAAGATCCCGAGTCTTCCGGTAAACTCTCCGCCAATGAAATCGCCCGATCCAAATACTGTTGGGCAAATTTACGCGCCAACTTGAGTGCCTGCTGACCTTCACCCGACGCCTGGAGAACTAAAACAATATTAAGATTTTGTTTTTCGGTATCGGTTTTGATGTCTTCTAAATCATCCACCATTTGATAACCCACCCCAAAGGTGTGGGCCGCCTCTTGAATTCTTTTAGTCCAAGTCTCACGACCCGACGCAATAAAGGCTAACTCAATCGGCAGACTCAAGAGCGCTCCCGATTTCCCAATCACAATCGCTTCATACTGAGATAAGTCGGTGACCGCACAGTCTTTCGCCGAAAGCTCTGAGCACTGACCCTGAATCACCATCGCAGTGCGCTCATGCACACGACGCAACAACTGAGGAATTAACTTAGGGTTACTGACTTCAGAAAGCGCACCGTACGCAGCCGATAATAAAATATCGCCGGTACAAATCGCTACATCTTTACCATAGGCCGCCCAAACGGTCGGCAGTCCGCGACGAAGCTTCTCGTCGTCTTGTAAATCGTCATGCACCAGGGATGCATTGTGGAGTAATTCAACTGCTGCTGCGATTCGCACAGCGTCTTCAGTCTTAACTCCTAAGCACTGACAGGCATGCAGGGCTAACTTGGCTCGGACGCGTTGTCCGCCTGCTTCTAGGTGGTATTTAGCAGCCTTAATCGTAGCCGGGATGGCTTGATCTTCTGGCTTCATGGCAACCATGACCATATCAAGCATCAGACGCTCAACCGCTTGTTGGGTGATGTCAGTGATTGTGTTCATCGGTAGGGGTAAGTTCCGAAAATTAAAGGTTACCTAACAAAGCGGGCGATGGGCCCACGGATTCTGAAAACGAAAAAATCGGACAATGAAGCCAGTCGACTTCATTGCCCGATCGTTCGTACAAACTTATCGTTTGTCGGATTCGCTAACAGCGCACTTCCAGATGATAACACCGAAAGCGATCTTGTTCACGAAGTCTGCAAGATTGTAGACAACGTTAAGAGTCTTCGCGCTATCAGCTGCAGGAGCACCGGTCATGTAACCGAAGTAGTATCCAAGAGGATAGATGGCCCAACCTACAACAACGATGGTGCGCATGAGCTTGAAAGCTTCTTGTACAGCAGGTGTTGCGGAGCTCGCATTGATCTGGCCGGCTTCACCAGCGTAGATTTCGAAGATGATGTATGCCCAACCTACCATGCCGATAACGAAGGCAGGAGTTGCAGCCATTAAACCAGCTTCACCAACATAACCACCGATGAGCATCACTAATGTGCCGATGATTAATTTCCAGAATACGCGTCCTGGTACGTTAGTTACAGCCGAGAGGATGATGTAGAACTCAACCATCAAGAGAGGAACAGTGATCAACCAATCAATATAACGGTAAACAGTAGGGGTTGATTGTGTAGCGACCCATACATCACGCATGTAGAAGTAGTGAGTAGCAGCCACGAGCGTTACTAAACCTGAAACAGTCAACGAGGTCTTCCACTTAGGAGACACACGCTGGATTTCCAGGAAGAAGAACGCGGTTGCAGCAACCAATGCCATGGAGATTACCCAGAAGGATACTCCAACGAGATCGGATGATTGCAAATTAGCTGAACCAAGGGTCGCAGCTTTCGCACTGGATGGGGTGATCATAAAGCAAAACATGAAGAACATGAATGCCTTATTATACGCTGATTTTAGGTATGAGGTCATAGTAGGGTTAGGGGTACGTTCGAATTTCTAGCACAAAAATAATCATGTGCAACCCCTAATCTGCTTAAATTAAAACATACTACTTTTGTAATAATATAATAATTACACCCCCCTGTATCCAATTTTTTAATATATGAGTTAGGGCGCGACTGCATCGCTCGATGTATCTTTGCCTCTCCCCCTTGTCACCGTGTCACCTTGCCCACTTGTCCCCTCAATGGTGTTCCCCTCGCCAACGTGCCAACGTGCCCACATGTCCCCTCGCGAGTTTCACTCGCGCTCCCCTTGCCCACGTGTCCCCTCAGTTTGTATTTCCCCTTGTCACCTTGTCCCCATGTCACCGTGTCCCCTAAATATAACACCCCATTTCATTCCACCCAGATTTAATATATAATTTCAACACTATGCCGTCTAAGCTTTCTTCCCCATGTCCCCTCGCGACCGAAGGTCGCGCTATTGACAGAATTCTGTACAACGCTAATAGTGTTACTATGAAAACAGTTTCTTACACCGATGCCCGCAATCAACTCGCCTCACTCATGGAGTCAGCCAGTGAGGATCGTGAACCTGTCACCATTACCCGAAACGGTGCCGCCGCCGTCGTGCTCATGGATGCAGAAGAATATTCCATGATGGTTGAAACCATGCATTTGCTATCGTCACCTGCCAATGCCAAGCTCCTAGCCAAAGGCATTAATGAATTCACATCGGGTAAATTCAAAAAAAGCAAAGCGTGGAAATAAAATGGTCCAGTGCAGCGGAAGAAGAC
>CAIMFE010000209.1 GCA_903840235.1 uncultured Opitutia bacterium
CCGCCATCGGTATCGTCCACCAAGTAAATTTAGAATACCTCGCGAAACTTGTTTTCGAAAAGAACGGCGTATTTTATCCCGACACTCTCGTAGGTACCGACTCTCACACGACCATGATTAACGGTATCGGCGTCGTGGGTTGGGGCGTAGGTGGCATCGAAGCCGAAGCCGGCATGCTCGGTCAGCCCGTCTACTTCCAAACGCCCGAAGTCATTGGCGTACATTTAAAAGGCAGCCTCCGTGAAGGCGTCACCGCGACCGACCTCACCCTGCGCCTCACCGAAATTCTCCGTAAAGCCAAAGTGGTCGGTAAATTCGTTGAGTTCTTTGGCGAAGGCACCGAAGCCCTCTCTCTCGCCGACCGCGCCACGATCGCAAACATGGCGCCTGAATACGGTGCCACGATGGGCTTCTTCCCCATCGACGACAAATCTCTCGAGTACCTCCGTCAAACGGGTCGCGATGAATCCCACGTCTCCTTCGTTCGCGAATATTACAAAGCTCAAGGGCTCTTCGGAATTCCGAAAGCAGGCAGCATCGATTACACTCAAACGATCGATCTCGATATCAGCACAGTCGTTCCTTGCGTGTCCGGACCCAAGCGCCCGCAAGATCGTATCGACCTCCCGAATATCAAAGAGAGTTTCAACACACTCTTCACGACTCCCAAAGCGAAAAATGGTTTCGAAAAAACCGCAGCCGATCGCTCCGCATCCGCCCCCGTCGGAAATTCTGGCCGCAAATTAAATCACGCCTCCGTCGTCATCGCCGCCATCACTTCCTGTACAAACACTTCGAATCCTTCAGTCATGGTCGCTGCCGGTCTGGTCGCGAAAAAGGCCGTCGAGAAAGGCTTAACGGTTAATCCCGATGTGAAATGCTCACTCGCCCCAGGCTCACGCGTGGTCACGGATTACTTAAACGAAACCAAACTCACTCCCTACCTTGATCAACTGGGTTTCAATCTCGTCGGTTATGGTTGCACAACCTGTATCGGAAATTCCGGACCGCTCGATGCTGATATCGAAAATGCCATCAAACAGGCTGACCTCGTAACGGCCTCAGTGCTCTCGGGTAATCGTAACTTCGAAGCCCGCGTTCACGGCGCCGTCAAAGCTAACTTCCTGATGTCTCCTCCCCTCGTCGTCGCCTTCGCACTCGCAGGACGTGTAGACATCGATCTCGATCACGAACCTCTCGGCACCGGTAAAGACGGTAAGCCTGTTTTCCTAAAAGATATTTGGCCTTCACAATCCGAAATCGCCGAACACGTCGCTCGCGGTCTCAAGCCCGAGATGTTCAAATCAAAATACGCCGCTGAATCTATGGCCAACGCCACCGCCGAATGGAAAGGCGTTCAAGGCGGCACGGGCGCTCGCTTCAGCTGGAAAGAATCATCCACCTACATTCAAGAGCCTCCTTTCTTCAAGGGCTTCTCGATGACTCCTCCTCCCGTACCTTCACTCCAGAAGTTACGTCCGATGGCCATCCTCGGTGACTCGGTCACGACCGACCACATTTCGCCCGCCGGTTCCTTCAAAGAAGAAACTCCTGCCGGAAAATTCTTAATCGCCGCCGGAGTGAACAAAAAGGATTTCAATTCCTACGGTTCACGTCGTGGTAACGATCGCATCATGACCCGCGGTACCTTCGCCAACACCCAAGTGAAGAACTTGATGGCCGACGGCAAAGAAGGCGGCTTCACCAAAGTTCAACCTGAAGGAAAAATCGAAGCCATCTATGATGCTTGTCAGACTTACGCCCAACGCGGCGAAGGTCTCATCGTCTTCGGTGGTGTTGACTACGGTATGGGTTCATCGCGCGACTGGGCTGCTAAAGGCACCGCCCTCCTCGGAATCAAAGCCGTCGTCGCCCAAAGCTTCGAACGTATCCACCGCTCCAACTTAATCGGTATGGGCGTGCTGCCTCTCGAATTCATCGACGGAAAAAATGCTGCCTCATTTAATCTAAACGGAACTGAGACGTTTGACCTCGAAGGCGTGACCGATCCCGTGAAACCACGCCAAGC
>CAIMFE010000210.1 GCA_903840235.1 uncultured Opitutia bacterium
GATTGGCTGAAGTCGGACGAGTCTCATGCGGTCGTTGAGGTTTTAAATTCCTACGCCTCACACGTTGTTGGTGGCGGTGTGCCGTTATCATCTGAAGTCCGAGCCAATCTGGCTACTGAACTCTCCAAGCGCCCGCATGCCATCGTTTTGTTGGCGTGGTCGGAGGGTCATGCAGTTGGCTTAGTCATTGCGTTTGAAGGATTCTCCACTTTTGCCTGTCGACCCTTAATCAATATCCACGACTTGGCGGTATTGCCCAAATTTCAATGTCGCGGTGTCGGTAAGGCTTTAATGGCCGCGGTAGAGGCGGAGGCACAGCGTCGTGGCTGTTGTAAACTCACGCTCGAAGTCTTAGAGCATAATCAACACGCCCGGAAACTTTATGAGTCGGTGGGTTTTGCTTCGTATCAGCTCGATCCTGCCACGGGCCGTGCGCTTTTCTTAGAGAAGAAATTATCTTAGTCTAAGCCTTCGGGCGGTGGGCCAATAATCTTAATCCGTTTAAGCATACGATGACGGTGCTCCCTTCGTGCACCATGACACCGAGAGATAAAGTGGCTCCTTTGAGAATAACGATGGTAGCCATTGTTAAGGCGGCACCTACTGAGATAATAATATTAATACGAATTGCCGTACGTGCGGCTTTACTCAGTTCAATGGCATTCAGAAGCTTTTCAATTTTGTCATCCATCAGAACGACATCGCTAGATTCGAGAGCGGCGTCGCTTCCACGATTGCCCATGGCGATAGCGATATCGGCAGCCGCTAAGCTAGGAGCGTCATTCACGCCGTCACCGACCATCGCAACAATATGTCCATCGGCGGAAATTTTACGAACCGTCTGCATTTTATCTTCGGGTGAGAGGGCTGCTGCGAATTTTTCGACACCCACTTTCTTGGCAGCGACGGCGGCCGCTTCTTCGCGATCACCCGTGAGCATGATGGTGTGAATGCCTAATTGATGGAGAGCGGAAAGGGTAGAGGCACTCTGTTCGCGGATTTCATCAATCAAGGTAACGCGGGCTATGGTTGACCCGTCGGACACCCATACTTCGCTAATAATGGCGCCACTGTCGGCGTTAGTGGAGGGGAGAGCGGCGCAGCCTACGAAGTCGCGACCTCCTACCTTCCATGTTACGCCGTTAATAACTCCAGAAATTCCATGGCCAGGGAAATTGGATAGTCCATCGACTTGCAGAATTTGCGCACCCTCCGCTCGGCAGGCCTTGAGGATTCCGTTTGCAAAAGGGTGGGTTGAATTGGATTCGATAGAAAGCAGCGCGGATAATGTTTTGCTGCGATTCTCGGGCGGATAAACTTCGAGCGAGGCGACGACGGGTTCGCCTGAGGTTAATGTACCCGTTTTATCAAAGCAGATAGTGTTAACTCCGGAAAGTCGTTCCACAGCTGCGCCACCTCGAAATAAGATTCCTTGGCGCGCTCCCGCTGCGATAGCAGCCAAGATCGCTGAGGGGACTGAGAGTACCAGCGCACAGGGACTCAAGACCACCATGAGAGTCATTGCACGATAGAGTGCCGACGTTTCTCCGCCCATGACGGGGTTGTTCAGGTAGTAATATTGATAAAGAAAGAAAATCAGAGAGGCCGATAGAGTGAAGATCGCATAGATATCGCCCCAGCGATCAATGGCGCGCTGGGCAGGGGCTTTGCTTTCTTGGGCTTCACGAATCAGCGTAACAATACGTTGTAGAGAACTATCTTTCTCGGCTTTGGTGACTAAAACCACCAGGCGTCCCCAACTATTTAAGGTACCACTTGAAACTAAGCTGCCCGTTTTTTTATCAACCGGTTTGGCTTCACCTGTTAGAGTGCTTTCATCCACCGAACTTTCTCCAGACACGACTTTACCATCGGCAGGAACTAACTCACCAGGGAGGACGATTATTTGATGCCCAGGTTTAAGTGCACTGACGGAAATGATACTTTCTTTACCATCACTTTCAATCAAGCGGGCCTGCTTAGGAGCGCGGTCCAAGAGTGCGTCGATTGCTCCTCTGGTGCGGAACATGGCGTAGTGTTCAATTGCGCCTGCAGTGGAGAACAGAAAGAGTAGGAGTGCACCTTCTTCGGGGTGACCAATTACCCATGAGCCCACCGCAACGAGGATCATCAAGGTGTGCACATCGACTCTTTTTTCGCGCAGTGACGCCCAACCGTCGATGAGCGCATCCCATCCACCAGCAATACACGAGATGGCGAGTAATAATGTGGAGATCCAGTGAAGTGAATTTTCGGGTGGATAGGAACGACTGATAAGAAGCGCGAGAAGTCCGAATAAACCGCTTATCACGCTGAATACTGCGAGTTTTTTCCATTCATCATGATGTTCATCGCTCATATTTATATGATGTAACTCTAAAAATAATATTGGTCAACCTCTGGGGTGTAAGCAGAGAAAATTTCCGCTCATGACATTCGTTTTTCGGACAGAATTTTTTCTAAAAATGAGTGAGGAATTTTTCGCCATTGGCTCTGAGTGAATTTCCTCTTGCGCTATGCGCATAAATGTCTATCAATCGTCATTAAGAGTTAACCGCAACGTGACTAACCGAACCGAAACCATCAGCGAAAGTCTCATCACCGTGTCCCTTCCTGTGAAGTTACACAATGAAGCAATCGCTTATCAGCAACGCACCGGCTTGTCTAATTTGAGCGAAGTGATCAGGCATGCATTAGAGAGTTGTCCTGAGAATCGTTTGAACGTTGAACCAACCAACTCCCGCCAAGTGTCTTTCCGAGTCCCCTCGGAGCTCCGCACTCGTATTACCCGTCAGGCTCGTCAGGCCCGGGTGAGTGTAGGGCGCATCGTCAGGGTAGCGCTTCAGTCGTTA
>CAIMFE010000211.1 GCA_903840235.1 uncultured Opitutia bacterium
ATTGGAGGCGTTGACTCTACGCTTAATCTGCTTCCCATTATCTCTCGTGGTTACCTACGAACAATTTGCGGCCAACTGTGATGCCGTTCGCCAAAGGATAAAGTCAGCCTGTGACCAGTGTGGCCGGAATCCATCCGAAGTCAGAATTCTACCGGTTACCAAAACCAATCCCGTCGAAGCGGCTTTGTACGCCTACCGCTACGGTATGCGATCCGTGAGTGAAAACAAAGTTCAAGAGGGTCAGGAAAAAAAACCGCTCGCGCCGGCAGATTTGCGCTGGGAGTTTATCGGCCACTTGCAGTCCAATAAGGTTAAGCCTGCGTTAAAGATTTTTGATATTATTCAAACGGTAGACAGTGTAGATTTAATTTTACGAATGGGTCGAATCGCTGAGGAGCTTAATGTAAAACCTGAAATTTATTTTCAGGTGAACTCGGGTCACGATCCCGCAAAATACGGATGTGAAATCGAAGAGGCTCCAGTTTTATTAGAAGCAGCGTTAGGTCAGTCGTCACTACGTGTCGTCGGACTCATGGCTGTCCCACCGATTGAAGGGGGTATGGATTCTGCTAAGCGCACGTTTGATAATTTGCGACTCTGCCGAGATCAATTACAGGATCAATTTAAAGTCAGCCTACCCGAACTCTCGATTGGTATGAGTGGTGACATGGAAGCCGCAGTCATCGCCGGCTCAACTTGTGTTCGTCTGGGTTCATCTCTTTACGGTCCCCGCACCCAGAAATGATTAGCCGCCTTTCCATTCGTGATTTGGCTCTGATGGATCGGACGTCGCTCGACTTGGGCAAGGGCTTCACGGTGGTGACTGGCGAAACGGGTGCTGGTAAATCAGTCCTGCTCGGTGCATTTTCCTTATTAGCGGGCAATCGCGCAGGTAAGACCATCGTGCGTAAAGACGCCGAAGAATGTGTCGTAGAAGCCGAACTCGAAGTGGGTAACGACAAGCGATTCACCCAGGCGCTCGAAGAGCTCGATTTGCCCGCCTGCGATGATGGAATCTTATTAATCAAAAGAACGGTCCACGTTTCGAAGGCTGGACGTATTACCGTCAACGGCGGAGCGGCAACCTTAGCTCAATTGCAAAAGCTCGGTGAACTGTGGATTGATTTTCATGGTCCTGGCGAACCGCAAAAACTCATGCGTGCTGACACGCAGTTGGGCATGTTAGATCTTTATGCCGGCGTCGAAGAGGCGCTGAATCGTTATCGCGAAGTCTGGAAACGTCGCCAAGAGATTTTAAAATCTATTCAAGAAATGTCTTCGGCGGAAAAACTATCTGAAGACGAAATTACTTTTTTAAAGTCACAGATCGAAAATTTAGAATCCTTAGATTTGACCGATGAGGCTATTCAGAAATTAGAGCGTGAACACGCACGCTCGTCTCGCGCTCAAGAGTTGTCGCAATTATTAAGTCAGATGGATGCGGCCTTGGGCTCGGAGGGTATTGCTCAAGACATACCTAAGATTCTCAAAGTCGCCCAATCCATTGCACGGATTGATGCCGATGCGGACGCATTGGCACAGCGATTGCAGGGCCTCGCTGCTGAGGCCGATGATATCCGGGCTGATTTTGCACGTCTGGCTCGAGGTCTATCTGCCGATGAATCAGAAATCGAAAACTTAGACACGAAAATGAATTTGTGGTTAGAGTTTCGTCGAAAATATGGCCCCACCGTTGAATCAGTTCGATTGAAACGCGACAGTTTAAAAAATCGTCTCATGTCCCAGGGCGATATCGAAGCCCGCGTAGAAAAACTTAAAGGAGATGCAACACGTGACGAAAAAGAGTTAAAGAAGTTAGCCGATGGCCTGCACGTGACTCGAGTTAAAGCTGCAGAAAAATTGTCAATGGCCGCCAAGAAAATGTTGGGCTCACTTGGATTTAAGAAAGCAGATTTAAAAATTGATGTCGCCGCAGCAGAACTTGGACCCACGGGTGCGGATCGCGTTCAATTTCAATTCTGCGCCAATGCGGGCCAGGATTTACTTCCCTTGGACCAAATCGCCTCGAGCGGTGAAGCGGCTCGAGTTATGTTAGCGCTCAAGACCGTACTCGCTGCCGTTGATAATACACCCGTTCTGGTATTCGATGAAGTCGACGCTAATGTCGGTGGAGAGATTGGTGCCCAGGTCGGGCGCGAACTCGCCGCGTTAGGTAAGAAACACCAAGTTTTCTGCGTTACTCACTTGCCTCAAGTCGCTGCGTTAGGACATGCCCACTTAGTTGTAACCAAAACACAAGATGAACGTTCCACTTCAGTAGTCATTGAACCCGTTCACACCAAAAGAAAAGACCGTGAATTGGAAATTGCTCGTATGTTAGGAGATCGCACGAGCAAGGTTGCCCTCACGCACGCCCGCGAGTTGCTGGATGCAGCTGAGTAATTTATTTTTTGATAAAGCGATCCAGCTTCAGTCGCTGAATCATCTTTAAACCAATCGCTGCGGCCCAGGGCTTAGGTAAGCGTGCGCTAAACATGCCTAATAATTTATTTTTCCATCCCGTAATTACCTGTGGTTTGTTTTTTGCCATAGCCCGCAACGCCTCATCAGCACATTCGTCGGCGGTTTGTCCGCCTAGCCCCGTTGAACTAATAAAACCTGCGGCTTTAGAGAAATTAGTTGAAACCGGACCGGGACAAATGGCGACACTGCGGACTCCGTATTTTTTCATTTCTGCATCGAGCGCGATACTCCAGTGAAGGAGAAACGCTTTGGTAGCCGCGTAGGTAGACATGAGTGGGGTGGGTTGATAGCCAGCCAGGGACGCGACGTTTGCGATTTGTCCTCCGCGTGATTTTAATTTTTCAATCAACAAACCAGTAAGATAAACGGGTGCCGATGTATTAAGCTCTACCATCTTCATGGTGTGTTCCAAGTGGGGAGCGGGAAACTCGCCGTAGGCCCCGATTCCACTATTATTAATTAATAGAATAGTACCCTGTGGGGGCATTAGTTTTTGTAATTCAGTTACAACTGACTTAATTTCAAGGGGTTGAGAGAGGTCGCAGGTAAGATGAGTAAAGTTCAGATCATTCGAAACATCTTGTGGGGGTGTGCGAGATAGGTTGAACACGGCAGCCGAAGTGCTAGACTTTTCTATACGCGAAAGGAGTGCGCGCCCGATGCCCGAAGAAGATCCTGTGATGATGATACATGAAAATGATTTCAAAAAATTATCTATGGATTTTTTAGAGGACATGGTGCGTAGCTTTTCGTTTATCCAAACCCCAATAAATAAATGAGCAACACAGCAATCGTTATCTCGGGTGTTCATCTAGAACTCACCGAGGCCCTGAAAGTAACCGTGCGTAACAAAGTTGAAAAACTTCTACGTCACAATGACCGTATCGTGAAAGTGTTCGTGGAATTGGTTTTTAATCATACCCGAGATCATGCCCGTGAGTTTGGTGCACAGATTCGCCTGGAACTACCGGGGCCTGATATTGTCGTGCGCGAAGAATCAGAAGATTTATATAAATCTATCGATATCTTGGTCGATAAAGTGGATCGTCAGTTGCGCCGCCGTCATCGCCTCGAAAAAGAAAAGCGTAATCATCCAGGCACGACAGACCTTGGGTCGATCGGTAAAAATTCATAGGCTTAAGTTCAGTTCTACTAAAGACCCCTAGTTCATAGCCTAGGGGTTTTTATTTTATACACTTGTTTTCTCGCCCAAGCTGGGGGGTTGGTTCTAGGGTGGGGCCATGAGGATTTATTTCATGGGCATTTGCGGTACCGCCATGGGCAATGCGGCATTATTGATGCGCGCCCTTGGACATGAAGTGATGGGTTCGGATACGGGTATTTATCCGCCCATGTCGAATCACTTGAAAAATGCCGGCATCGAGATTTTGGAAGGTTGGAACGCCGAGCGCCTCGCCACGTTGCGTCCTGATTTAGTCGTTGTTGGCAATGTCGCTTCGCGCGGTCATCCCGAAGTCGAATACCTCTTACAGTCGTCACAAAACTATATTTCTCTACCACAACTCCTTCGCAGTCACTTACTGGGCGATCGAAAGAATATCGTCATAGCCGGCACTCACGGAAAAACGACAACCACTTGTCTGGCCGCATTTTTACTTAAAGAAGCTAACGCTAATCCTGGTTGGCTTGTCGGTGGCGTGCCGCGTGATTTACCTGATAGCGCGTTTGTTGGTCAAAAGGGCGGGGCCTTTGTGATTGAGGGCGACGAGTATGACTCAGCCTTTTTCGATAAGCGGAGTAAATTCATTCAGTACCTTCCTCATATTTTAGCTATAAATAATATCGAATTCGACCACGCTGATATTTTTCGCGACCTAGAAGATGTTTTAAGAACATTTTCGCACGGCCTGCGTGTGGTGCCAGGTAATGGCGTCATCGTTGCAAACGGTGATGATATTAATGTCATGAACCTGGTAAATAAAGTGACTTGGGCTCCGGTGGTGAAGGTGGGCGTTGGTGAACACAACGATGTTCAAATTAGGAATTTCTCCGAATCCTCTACGGGCTCAACTTTTTCAATCTTTTGGAAGGGTACACTTTGGGCCAAAGTAGAGTGGACCTTAACAGGTTTATTTAATGCCCGCAATGCAGCCATCGCCGCCGCCTCTGCCGGACTATTTTTAAATTCGCAAAACCCCACGCAGTTAAAACTCGATTCTCTTAAAAAGTTTAAAGGCGTCATGCGCCGCCAAGAGGTTTTGATCGAAAATAAGAACTTGGTTTGTATTGAGGACTTCGGTCATCACCCCACCGCCATTCATTGTACGCTGGAGTCGCTGCGTAATCGTTATCCAACCTTTGAACTAGTCGCCTGTTTTGAGCCTCGGAGTAATACTGCTGCTCGCAAGGTCATGCAGGATAGTTTTGGCGAAGCTTTAGCCCTAGCGGATACTATTTATTTACCGCCCGCACACCGTGCTGACAAATTAGGATCCGATAGTTTTGATAGCACGGGTATTGCGAAAACCTTACAGCAAAAGGGCCGTCAGGCTTGGGCCTGTGATTCCCATGAAAGTCTTTTAACGAAACTGACTTCAGATTGTCGCGCAGCGACTAAACCAAGACTAGTCATCTTTTTCTCCAATGGATCGTTTGGCGGAATTATCCAAAAGTTTGCCCAGACCTTTAAACAAAACTAATTAGGCTAAGCCCAATAGTTTTTTAGCCAGAATTTCATCTTTTGAAATCTGGGCTTTTAGATCTTCCAAGGAATCAAATTTTTTCTCTCCACGAATTCGATAAAGCCAACGAACACGCACGGTGTCACCGACTTGCGGAAGAGTGCCGCTGATCTTTAAGAGGTGAGATTCGAGCAGTGGTTTAACTGGTTCCTTTTCAACGGTCGGACGAACTCCCCAGTTAGCTACGGCTGGCTCTGCGATGCCACTGGCACTAATACATTCAACGGCATAAACCCCAAAGGCTGGTTGCAGTTCGGGACTCCATGCCATGTTTAAAGTCGGATAGCCAATCGTCCTTCCGAGTTTCTGCCCCTCAATTAAAACACCTTCGGCTTCGTAAGGTCGGAGGAGTAGGCGATTGGCTAATTCAATATTTCCGTCAATCAGTGCGCCGCGAATACGCGAGCTGCTTACCGAGTCGCCTTCGAATTCAACCGCAGGACAACTATGCACCGAAAGCCCGAGCGGTTTAGCGTCATGCATCAATCGCTCCGCGTTGCCCTGACGATTTTGTCCGTAGTGGAAATTATTTCCAATATGAATACTGCGCAGATTTTTGAACTGGTGCATAAGCCACGCAGGAAAATCCTGAGCTAGGAGCGCGGCGTATTGTGCATTAAAGGTTTGATGATGGATAAATTGAGCTCCGGCCTCGGTGAGACGTTCATCTTTTTGCGCACGAGTAAAAAGCAGCGGTACGGCTTTATCAGGACGCAGGATGCGACTGGGATGCGGATCAAAAGTCATTACCCCCACTAAGCCACCATCGCGACGAGCTTGATCGCGTGCCGAATGTAGAACGGCGCGATGCCCCAAGTGTACTCCATCGAAGGCACCAATCGCTAAATGGAGGGGAGGGTGTTGACTCATCCTAAGGCAATGCTGGGTACGACTTCATTCACAGGAATCAGGCACTCCCGTAATTGTTGCGCATTCATCGCACCTAATTGTTCGAGAGTTTTTCCTCGTTCGATACTGAGATTTCCTGAATGCGTACGACGTAACATCGATAGGTGCGCCCCAGGGCCGAGTTTCTTGCCTAAATCGAATGCTAACGTGCGGATATAGGTGCCCTTTGTGCACTGTACTTTAAAAGTGAATTTTGGACTAACCCAGCTTTGTAGTTCCAAGAGATTGATGCGAATGAAACGTGGTTCGCGTTCAATCTCGATACCCTTACGGGCTAATTCATAAAGTTTTTTTCCACCTATCTTTTTTGCCGAATGCATCGGGGGTGTTTGATACTGATCACCCAGCATCGTTTTCAAGGCATCGGTAATTTGTGTTTCTGAAAGACTTGGTACGGGATGAGTTTCTGTAATCTCGCCATCGGCGTCTTGGCTATCAGTCGTCACACCTAAGGTGGCTTCGCCTATATACTCTTTTTCCTGCGACATTAAATATTGCGAGGCCTTAGTCGCTTTACCGACCAACATAATCAGCAGTCCGGTTGCCATGGGGTCGAGGGTGCCCGCATGTCCCACGCGACGGGTTTGATATAAACGACGGATTTTATCTACGACATCGTGCGACGTAATGCCTTGTGGTTTATCGACCACTAAAATTCCTTCAGGCTCCGTGGATAAAGTGTTCATGCCCGAGTTTGTTCGCGGTAGTGGGCAATGACAATATCGAGAATTCGCTGACGATCATTTTGCAACGTGCAACCAATCATATTAAAGCCTGCTGCGAGAATGTGTCCGCCTCCATTGAGCTTTGCGGCCAGTAAATCGAGACGCAGTTTGGGGTCTCGTCCGCGTAAACTTCCACGAATACCATCTTTGCCTTCTTCAAATAATACCGCGATATCTACGCCGACCACCGAGCGTGGAAATTCAACGAGTCCTTCTTTGTCTTCTTTGGTTGTTCCGGTTGCGGCATAATCTGCTTGGGTAATTTCGCCTGAACATATTTTTCCATCCTCATGAAAAAGTATGGAATTTAAAAATCTTTTCGTGAGTTCTAATTTTCCACGACTCTCTTGTTCGAAGATGTAAAAATTGGCTTCTTCAGGTTTGGCCCCACGTTTAATTAATTCGGCAGCAATCTCGAGCACGCCTGCGGTGACGCTCGCGTAGCAAAATCTTCCCGTGTCGGTGATGATTCCGAGGTGTAATGATTTCGCCGTAGCTTCGTCGCAGTTGAGTCCATGCTTCAGGGCTCCGTAAGCTAAAATATGACAAGTCGCAGCGGCCTCTTTAACGACGATATTAATTTTGGCGTAGTCGGGGTTGGAGGAGTGGTGGTCGATGTTGGCAAGAATCTGATTATTAAACTTAGAGAGTAATTCTGTCCCTATCCTTGTCGCATCGGCACAGTCCACGGCGATGGCTTGGCGCCCGTCGGCCGTGTATTGGTCGGCAGTTAAGAACTTAATTCCTTGGGTGTAGGAGGTCAGATTCGTCGGTACTCGATCGCGGTTAACACAGATGGCGTCTACG
>CAIMFE010000212.1 GCA_903840235.1 uncultured Opitutia bacterium
GATTGACGAGAACGGCTCTCTCGTACATCTCCCCTATATGCCCGCAACTTCCCCAAACCAGCCGAAGTATCGCCGAGTAGTCCTCAAGATTAGCGGGGAGGCCCTTCGTAACGACCAAACCGGACAGACTATCGACAGCGATGTCCTCGACCGCCTGGCCGACGAATTAAAATCTTTGAAAGAAATTGGCACCCAGGTCGCCGTCGTTGTGGGTGGCGGAAATATTTTTAGAGGCCTCGCCGGTGCACGTTCGAATGGCACCGATCGCACCACCGGAGATAACATGGGCATGCTCTCCACCGTCATCAATGGTCTCGCATTAATGGATCGTTTAGAAAAATCCGGACTCGATGTTCGCGTGATGACTGCAATTCCGATGGATCGTATCGCGGAACCTTTTATTCAACGTCGCGCCACACGTCACCTCGAACAGGGTCGCATTTTAATTTTCGTCGCAGGCACTGGAAATCCTTATTGTACGACCGATTACGCAGCGGCACTTCGAGCCAATGAAATCGGTGCTGATGCGATTCTTAAAGCCACCAAAGTGGACGGCATCTACGATAAAGATCCCCACAAACATAAAGACGCAAAACGTTTTACACACATCACCTATCAAGACGCACTGACCCAACGATTAGGCGTCATGGATGCCGAAGCCTTCTCGCTCTGTGAAGCCAATAAACTTCCAATCATTGTATTTTCAATGTCGGATCGTGGCGCGGTTAAAAAAGTAATCATGGGCGAAGCGGTTGGAACATTCGTAGGATAAATTTATGGATATTAAAAAAATTATTAATGACGGCACACTCGGAATGAAAAAAGCAGTCGAGTGGACAGTGAATGAATTTAATTCATTACACACCGGCAAAGCTTCACCGCAAATGGTCGAAAACATCCAGGTTCACATCGAATCTTATGGCATGACCCAACGTCTTAAGGACATGGCAGCCATCACCACCCCCGATGCCCGCTCCATCGTCGTTCAGCCCTTTGATAAAGCGGTTATGGATGACATCCGTAAGGCGATTCAATCAGCCAATATCGGCATCAATCCCGTGCCCCAAGGTAACTTTTTAAGATGCCCCGTGCCCGAACTTTCGGGTGAACGTCGCCAAGAAATGGTAAAAGTCTCTCATCGTATGGCCGAAGAAGGCAAAGTGCGTCTTCGTAATGCCCGACGCGACGCTCTCGAAATCGCTAAAAAAGGAAATAAAGATAAAGTCGTTACCGATGATGATTTGAAGCGCATCGAAAAAGAAATTCAGACCCAGACCGATAATTGGGCTAAAGAAATCGACAAAGCTCTGAAAACGAAAGAGTCCGAACTCACTGGAAACTAATCCAGCGAGTCAGCGACTCACTCGATTCACTAACCTGGTGTAATCATTTTTAATTTATGAATATTCACGAATACCAAGCCAAGGAACTGTTTGAGAAGTTCGGCGTCGCTACTCCCAAAGGTGTAGCCGTCAACTCCGCTCAAGATTTCGAAGCCGCCCTTAATAAAATCAATACCTCTGCCGGTATCATGGTTAAATCGCAAATCCACGCTGGCGGACGC
>CAIMFE010000213.1 GCA_903840235.1 uncultured Opitutia bacterium
AATGGGGACTTTCTTATTGTTAAAGTAGGGGGAGGTACTTATTCACAGGGGTTCTAAGATGAGAATCTTAGCACCCTCGGTACCTCTCTTATTCAACATAAGTCAAAAGCAGGAAACCGAAAATACCGACCCATCAGCCACAACGGCCGAGACGGTCATAACCCAAGCGACCTACTAAATAGGTCGCCACATCCAAGAGAAAATGAACCCAGAAGAAAATAAAGGTCAGGAAAACACTTCCTCACCCTCCGTTGCCCCCGTGGCAACAAACCCAGCACCACGCATTACCGAATCTAAGTTGGAAGCCGCTCACGCGACCCTCCCCCCTATGTCAGTAATCGGTGCTTCCACCGAACCCGCCGTAACACCCGGAACTATCTCAACACCTAAGCAATTTGGTCGTCGTGGTACTCCTTCAAACGTCGCCCCCAGTGGCAAAACCGCAAACTCACGTCCTTCAATCGGCGTGATCGAAAATCCTGCTCAAGTCACCGAATCACTTTCGGGTGAATTGGCAAAACAGCCCCGTCCAACCCAAGCCGCTCCTGCCTCTTACCAAGCTCCTCGCGAGCCTCGTCATGAACAGCCTCGTCATGAGCAGCAACGTTTTGAACGTGACTCTCGTCCACCCTATCGTGCTCCACGTGAACCTCGTGAACCACATCATGAGCGCCAAGAAAACGCCCATGCTGCGCCACAAGCTCGTCGTGAACAGCGTCCTGAGCGTCAAAAGTTGCACATCGATCCAGTAGTGATTCCTGAACAATCACCGATTGGTTTTTGGGCTAACTTGAAACGTAAAATTGCTTCTCTTTTCGGTATTTCCGTAAAGTCGAACGCAACGGCAACGCAACACCGACCCCATCAGCGCAGCCGCGGTCCTCGTGATTATCGCGACGGCCCTCGCCCTCATGGTGGCCAAGGTGGTCCGCGTCGTGGAGGTCGACCAAACTTCCGTCGACAAGGTCCTCGCCAAGGATAAAAAATTAGGGGGTGCAATTTGCACCCCCTTTTTTTATATAAAAATTAAATCATGCTCGAAGTCGCACGCATTCGTGGAGGCAATCCCATCAAAGGTTCACTGCGTGCGTCTGGTTCGAAAAATTCCGCTCTCCCTATTTTAGCGGCCGCTCTTCTCACCGACGAAACCGTCACGCTGCATAACGTTCCGAATTTAAGTGACGTACGCTTCATGGTTGAAATTTTAAAACACCAAGGTGCAAAAATAGAGAACCCCCAAAAGGGCACTTGGACGATCACCGCCGAAGAAATCACGCATCGCACCCCTTACGATTTAGTGCGCAAGATGAGAGCATCAGTCTGTCTGCTCGGCGCGTTAGTCGGACGACTTCGCCAAGCTGAGATGGCTCTTCCTGGTGGCTGCGTCATCGGCATTCGTCCGATTGATTTACACTTAAAAGGTTTAGAGTCTTTAAACTGCATCGTTGAAGTAGAAAGCGGCGTGGTGAAAGTAAACGCGCAGCAAGCTCGCGGTGAAAATGTTTTTATGGGTGGCCCCATGGGCAGCACGGTCACGGGCACAGCCAATATCATTATGGCGGCGACACTCACTCCCGGTATTACCAAAATCGAGTCCGCCGCCCTTGAACCAGAAATCAGCGACCTCTGCAGTTTACTCAATAAAATGGGCGCAAAGATTAATGGCTACGGCACGCCCATAATCACCATTGAAGGAGTCGAAAAATTACACGGCTGTGAACACACGATTATTTCAGATCGCATTGAAACCGGAACTTATCTCGTCGCTGCAGCCATCACGGGCGGAGATTTAACGGTGACCCATTGCAACCCTCAACACCTCACCGCGTTTTTAGAAAAACTGAAAGAGGTCGGCGTTCACATCGAAATAACTGAAAATACTATTCGCGTATTCGGACAACCCACACAGGCCGTAGAAATTATTACTGAACCTTACCCAGGATTTCCAACCGACCTCCAAGCGCAATTCATGGCCCTGCAATTGATAGTGCCAGGACGTAGCACCTTCACCGAAAAAATTTATCCATCACGATTCATGCACGCGGCGGAGTTACAACGGATGGGCGCAGAAATTGCCATCGAAGGATCAACCGCTGCGGTCTACGGCGACCGACCCCTTTCCGGCGCACCTGTGATGGCATCCGACTTACGTGCCTCCGCCGCACTGATACTCGCCGCACTCGCCGCCACCGGCGAAACCTGGGTACAGAGACTTTATCACTTGGACCGAGGATACGAACAATTCGAAGAAAGACTTCGTAACCTGGGTGCCGACATCGAGCGACTGCCCTCCTCCGCTATGCCCAAGGGTTTTGCCGAGGAGTGATGATTGCTTAAATAATTTTTCTTCTTAATTTAAACTTATGGCCGCTGGCAAAAATCCTTCCGATTCTCCCAAAAAAACTTTGGGCAAAGTGGAAGCAGCTTCGCCCGATCGCAATTTGGACCAAGCTTTACGTCCCGAAAAATTCGATAGCTTTGTCGGTCAAGCACGCACGGTTGAACGCCTAAAAGTGATGGTCGGTGCCGCAAGACGCGAAAATCGCACGCTCGATCACATTTTGATTCACGGCCCACCCGGACTTGGCAAAACCACCCTCGCCATGATTTTAGCGGGCGAGATGAATAAAACCATTCGCATCACTTCCGGACCCGTCATCGAAAAAGCCTCTGATCTCGCGGGCCTACTCACCAGCCTACAAGAAGGTGAAATTTTATTCATCGATGAAATTCACCGCATCCCAAAAACGGTAGAAGAATTTTTATATTCAGCGATGGAAGATTTCTGTATCGATATCATGATCGACCAAGGTCCCAACGCACGGAGCGTTCGCCTCGAGTTACCGAAATTTACATTAATCGGTGCGACCACACGCACTGGCTTACTCACCGCGCCACTTCGCAGTCGATTCACCTTACAGACCCGTCTCGATTATTATAATCAGGAACAGCTGCTCTCGATTGTACAACGCAACGCGCAGTTGTTAAATCTCACACTCGATCAAGGGGGTGCCGAAGAAGTTTCCCGTCGCGCCCGAGGCACACCTCGTATCGTGAATAATTTATTACGCTTCACCCGCGACTACGCACTCGAGCGCGCCCAAGGTAAAGCCGATGCTAAGATTACTGCGGCGGCCTTAGAATTACTTGAAATCGATCAGAACGGTTTAGACGAAATGGATCATCGCTTCCTCCGTGCGATGGCTGAAAAACATAATGGTGGGCCTGTCGGTTTAAATAGTATCGGTGCCGCCATCGGCGAAGATGCCCACACGCTCGAAGAAGTTCATGAACCCTTTTTAGTGCTCGAAGGTTACATCTCCCGTACGCCCCAAGGTCGCGTTCTTAGCCAAAAAGGCTGGCGAGCCATTGGATTGGTGCCTCCCAGCCAAGAAGGTTCGTTACTCTGACGCTGGACATTGACGCCAGTCATCGGCTAACTTGTCTGCCATAACCATGGCAAAACGTTGGGTCATTAAATTAGGTTCCGGCCTGCTCACTCGCGCAGACGGCAAAGTCGACAGCGTCCAAATCGGACGTATCTGCGATCAGGTAGCCGTACTCATGAAGCGCGGCATCGAAGTCGTTATCGTTTCTTCCGGCGCCGTCGCCTCCGGTATGACCGCTATGAAATTAGTGAAGCGTCCTAAAGATGCTCGCGAACTCCAAGCTTGTGCAACGGTCGGCCAGCCTGAACTGATGTCGGTGTACCGAAAACATTTTACCCGTCACGATCTGCTCGGTGCTCAAATGCTTCTCACTTACTGGGATTTAGATAGTCGCACTTGCACGAATAACGCCCGAGCTACTCTGGATTTATTATTAGCCCGAAAAAAATTTGTTCCGATTATCAATGAGAACGATGCAATCGCTGACGAAGAAATTCGCGTGGGCGACAATGATCGTCTCTCAGCTCACGTCGCAGCCTTGGTTCAGGCCGATTTATTAATCATTCTCTCGGGCATTGATGGCTTAATGACGAAATCAGATGGCACGGGTGAGCTGATTCCTAACGTCAAAAAGATTGATGCTAAATTACGTAGCCTCGCAGGTGGCGCGGGATCCGAACGCAATGTCGGCGGCATGATTACTAAACTACAAGCGGCCGAAATTGCCGCGGCAGGAAAAGTAAAAACGCAAATCGCCAATGGCCGTCGGAAAAATGTTCTCCTCGAGATAGCCTCTAATAAAAAATTAGGGACCCTTTTTGATTTACGATGAGCGAACTGCTACAACGCGTCACCGCACTCGCCACCCTCGCGAAACAATCAGCCCGAGCGGTTGCTTTGTCATCTACAGCTACTCGTACCGCTGCCCTCATGGCTGCCGCCAAAGCAGTTAGATCCAATGCCGCAAAAATTCTTTCCGCTAATCAGCAAGACCTCGCTCAAGCGAAAATCAAAGGCCTGACCGAAGCGATGACCGACCGTCTGCGCTTAGACACCAGCCGACTTGAACATATCGCCGCAGCTTGTGAAGCCGTAGCTAAACTACCTGATCCTGTGGGTGAAGTCGTTGAAAGTTGGGACAGACCCAACGGATTAAAAATTGTCCGTCGTCGAGTTCCTCTGGGCCTCGTGGCTATTATTTTTGAATCGCGTCCTAATGTGACTGTCGATGCCGCGGCGCTATGTTTAAAATCAGGTAACGCCTGTATCTTACGTGGCGGTAGCGAGGCCGTGCACACCAACATCGCCTTAGCAGAATCTTTTACTGAAGGATTAAAAGCCGTTGGATTACCTACTGCTGCGGTCACCCTTTTACCTTTTACTGATCGTGAAGCCGTGCCTGCTCTGGGTTCGCTTCGTGGCATTGTTGATATCATCGTTCCTCGCGGTGGACCCGGCTTAATTGAAGCCGTCGTTAATTCTGCGAAAGTACCCGTGATTAAACACGACGCAGGTATCTGCCACGTCTATGTTCATGCTAAGGCTGATTTAAAAATGGCC
>CAIMFE010000214.1 GCA_903840235.1 uncultured Opitutia bacterium
TGAAGCCGCGCGCGATATTTTAAATCGCTACGAACAGGTTTCGAGCGAGATGCAGGAAATGCGTAAGGTAGTGAGTGGTACGGTGCATGTTTCGACGATTGTATCGATTGGCCTACACGAACTGCCTCCTTACGTGAAACGCTTCATGCAGGAGTTTCCGCACGTGAATGTGCGGATTGAATACCGCCGATCCAATTTAGTCTATGAAGATGTTTTCTCGAGCACCGCAGACTTTGGTTTAGTCGCCTTCCCACAGAAATATCGTCAGATTGAAATCATTCCTTTCATGGAAGATCAGTTAGTCGCCATCTGTTCACCTAAACATAAGTTAGCGGGCAAAAAAGAAATTGAGCTAGCGGATTTACAAGGCACACGTTTCATCGGGTTTGACCAAGATATTCCTACGCGCAAAGCGCTGGATCAATTCTTCCGCGAGCAACGCATCGAACTAGAACCTTCGATGGAGTTTGATAATATCGAAACCCTTAAGCGCGCGGTGGAAGTTGATGCGGGGGTCGCCTTGGTTCCCGAGGGCACTATTCGTCAGGAAATCGAGCAAGGTACGCTGGTTAAGTTGAAATTACGCGACCGACATGTTTCTCGTCCGTTAGCTATCTTACATCGCAAAGGACGGGTGATGACCCCGGCGATGAAACGATTCTTAACTTTAATGTTAAATGGTCTGAACGCGAAAAAAGCTGACCTCGAATAGTTAAACGCGAAACGATTGCTCAGTGCGTCGAGCCAAAGCAAAACTTGGTAGGGCTTGAGCAAAGAACATTCCTAGCCCAATCCAGAGTAATGCATAGTTGTCTTTGCTGATTAATGCATAGCCAGCTAGGGTCCACCAAATCAACGCACCCACCATGGGAGGATATGCGTTACGCAGAGCGGCACGAGTCAGTGACCACATACCAAACATCATACAAGTCAGCGCTGCTGTAGTAATCGCTGAGAAAAGCTTTAAGGCGAAGTGTGCGTAAAGAATAAAACCTAATGAAACGAGGATACCTACAAAAATAGCGGTTCCTACGCGTCGTTGATTAGGAAGAAAATTTATTTTCGACTGATGAGCACGTAGGTAAAGACCCGTGGCAACCACGGCCATCGAGAGGGTAAGCAACCAGATGTAACGCAGTCCGCTGATGGGAATAGAAAACTCATTAATCGCCCACTGAGCTAAGAGACATTTCGCGAGGATTACCGACCAGATGGCGCTCAGGCGATCGAGCACGATGACTTCGCGGTAAGCACGTTCCACAGACAGAGCTAATTCTGTATCGGCACCCGAGGGAAGAGACGTGGAAGTGGAACTCATTAACTCCTCTTAGATAAAGTCGAAAATCCAAACCTGCAAACCCAAGAACTATTAAATGAAGTCAGTGATTACTTACTCCAAAGCTTTCGGCGGGTAATTTCTTTAGCAACGGGGGCAGGCACTTCCCTTTCCCATCCGGCCACGCCTGCCGCTATCCGTTCGGCCAAGGTGCGAGGCTGACAAGCCAGAGCCTGTGGACTCGCTCCGGTAATCGGTACTAAAAATCCATTAGTTCTTAAGTGTTCAAATAATCCAGCCACCGCGGGACGCACTTGGACGTCGGCAGCTGTCACCACGGAGTCGACTTCGATTTTATAAGTTTCGGGGAAACAAACCTGACAAGCTACGGGGTCTTCTATCAGACGATTTAACTGATCACCGCGCATCGGATAAACCATCACCTTAACATTTTCCTTAAAGAGACGACCACATGCTTCCAGTACTCCACCCTCGAGATGCGTGTAGTGCTGTGGATTAAATAAATCCACCAAGTTATTCATACCCGCGATGAGAGTAATTTCTCCGTCGGTATGCAGACGGAAGTAAGCAGGCAGGCGATACCACCCACGGTGGCGGGTAATTAAAAGAGGACGGCCCAAGGTGCTCACGAGGGCAATCCGATCGAGAATTTCTTTTAGGTCGGTCGATTCCTGCCCAACGCACATTTCAAAAATGGAAACACTTTCTTTATTCTTCGCCAAGGAACGTTCGGCACAGGCCAACATATCCTCATTCACGAGTGAAATAGGGCGGAAAGTTCCACGAGCTACTAAAATAGATTTCTTGTAGAAAAACTCGCTGGCAACGGCCGACTGGCCCTTCTCATCGAATAACACGGCGTCGGTAAGTCCTAGTCGAACCAGTTGAATTAAAGCAGATTGCGTGTCGAACTTACTAAACGCTGGACCGCTAAAATAAATGAAGTCGATTTCCACGCGGCCCGAGCCCACGTCATCCACTAAGTTAGTTAGGAACTTATTAAGATCTCGATGGGGATTTAAAGCGGCGTGAACTAAATTAACCCCCACCACACCGAGGGCATCTTGCTGGCGGCCGGCATCACGATCCCAAAGGCGTAAGTGTAAAACGATATCACTGGGGGCAGCGCCTACTTCATCCTGGAAACGCATACCCATCCAAGAGTGCCCCTGCCCTTTACCGTCGTGGGGGGTGGTTGCCACGGTGTCAGCAAAAGCAAAGAAGCGTGTGGCGGTACCACGTTCGGAGGCCAAACGATCGACGAGGAGACCGTATTCGTGGCTCATCATTTGTTCGAGACGTTCGCGCGAAACATAGCGCTTAGGATGGCCGTAAATCGCGTCGCTCACGCGCATGTCATAAGCCGACATACTTTTAGCGACGGTACCCGAAGCACCCCCTGCTTTAAAGAAGTGCCGAACTACTTCTTGGCCGGCACCGATTTCGGCAAAAACACCATAAGCCGAGCGATCGAGATTAATAGCCAGAGCCTTACGAGCGGTACCGGCGCTAGGATCTTGAGTCGGGTCGGACATAGCCAAGAGAGTTCACCAAACAAAGAAAAAATCGAGCCGAAACGCTCGGAATACTGTCAATTTGATTGGCGATTCTTAGGCAGTCGACCAAAGTATCACTTAAGCTAACTTTTCTATAAATACTCTTATGAAAGAATTTTTTAAAGCCCTCTTAGCCTCAGTCATGGGCACGTTTATTGCGGGCGCCCTCGCTTGCTTTTTATTTTTTGTATTAATCATCGGGCTAATCAGTGCCGCGAGTAACCACGAAGCTCCGAGTGTTTCCGTAAAAGCGAAAACGATGTTGGTCATTGGCAACGGAATGCTCATCAACGACACACCGCAGCACGGCAATCCCAGTTTGTCCATTCTGCTCGATAGTCAAAAAGCACCCGAAGTAGATTTATTACGTGCCATCGAAGCGGTCAAACAAGCGGCAAAAGATAAAAATATTACTGGCATCTTAATTGCCGGTGAAACCGATGCGGGGCTAGTGCAACTGAACGAACTCCGCCAAGCGATCAACGAGTTTAAAAAATCGAAAAAACCGGTAATCGCTTGGATTGAA
>CAIMFE010000215.1 GCA_903840235.1 uncultured Opitutia bacterium
GGTCCTTCTCGCGGACCTCAAAATTCTCAACGCGATGATCGTCGCGGCCCACGTCGCGATCGCGATGATAGATTTTCCCAACGCCAAGAAGAACCGGTTGCACCTGTCAGAGTTGTCAGCACGGGCTTCTTCCCTGATGACGCAAAATTCGAAGCGCTCGGCGAAGCGATGAAAAAGAGTCTCATCACTTACGAACTTTTCAGCGTCGCCCTCCTCATTTTAGATAAAGAAGACCGCCTCTCTATCGTGATTAGACCAGCGGACGCGGAAAAAAATCCTCAAGCCACACTTTCCGTTTCCGTTCCTGATAGCGTTCCATTCTTAACAGAAGCCGAAGCCGTCAGCCACGTGATGTCACGTCACTTGGATAAATTCTTCGACGTGGTAGAAGTAGATGTCGAACCACCAAAAGGTAATTTCATGATGGTGGCAAAATGTCCGCAGACTGGCACCATCCTCGGTTCACCTACGCACCATAATTATTTAAAAGCTCTGCGCGAACATCACTCACGTAACTTCCCTAATGCCGCCTTTGATCGATTCAAAGCCGGACTCGAAATGGTACGTGAAAAAGAAGTGATCGACCAATGGGTCGCTACGATGTCGAAACGCAAAGAATACGCACCTAAAGACCGCAAAGAAGGCGAACCGGAACGTCTTGAGTCACTCGATGCCGCCCGTGGCTTCTTATTAGCCTTCCGTCGCGAGGCCACTGTCATTTCCCGCAATCAAATCCGCTTCCCGGGCCGTCTTCTCGCTGAAATGCCTCCCGGTATACTGCGTGATAACGTCCGCTACGCGCTCGAACTGCAACGCCACTTCCCTCTCGATACTGCTAATGGAATTCGTGGACGACTCCGCAAGGAAGGCTTCCACCTTTATAAGAAGGGCTCCAAGGGAATCACTTACGCTTGTGGTGTACGTCGCAAATGTCGCGACCCTCAAGCCACCTTCAGTGATTCGATGCAAAAGATTTTCGACAGTCTCGATAAAAATATCGGACAACAAACCAAGGACGTCGTTCTCTCCATCGCCGGTGAAAATGCCGATGATGAAGCCAAGAGCAAAGTCCTCGTAGATCTGAATTTCTTAATCAGCGAAGGCTATGTAGCGAAACTGCATGACGGTCGCCTCTTCGCTCAACCCGTTCTCAGCTCTCAGGCCAAAGCCAAAGAAGAAGCGGAGAATGACGCAGAAGAAACTAAATAGTTTCTTCTGCAGGGTTTAGTTGGCACGGTGACACGCTGGCACGGGGTTGTGTAAAAAACTATTATAAAGGCAGGGGCGTGACTGCGTCGCGTCCATCATCTCCCCTTGTCACCTTGTCCCCGTGTCACCATGTCCCCTCGCGTGCAGTGCACGCGTCCCTTGCCAACGTGCCCACGTGCCAACTTGTCCCCTCAATTATTTCCAATTTTCCCCAATCCAAGGTGTGGGCAGAACCCGACGATACCATTTTCCGCTTCGGCCAACCAACGCGTCGGGCGGATTAGGCACACCATGAAAAACAACAATCTTTGCTCCTTCAGGAATGGTGGGCGTTTGGAAAAATGAAAATGGGAAATACTTTACGCAGTGACGTTTAAAACTGCGGCACCAAGTCTCGGGCCAATAGCTGACCTTACCTTCAGCCGATAACTGCGCGGTTAAATATTCTTGTTCGTTACGATGCGTCTTACGCACGAGTTCTAAATTGTTTCGGAAGTAATCAATGACATCGGCATGCTGTCCGGCGGTCCAACGATACACTGATGAATTACCGGTGTAGTGTCCCTTCTGCCAATCGCGGATAATTAAAAACTCTCCCGGCTGCTCGAAGAAGGAGTTCATGTTTCCGACAATCACGATATCGATATCGAGAAAAAGTACTTCACCCTTTAATTCAGGTCCACCCTTGGCCGTTAAATCGGGCGAAAACGAAACCAGCTTCGTCCACCCACGCTCCGGCGCCCCCGCGGGTAGCTTCAGACTCGGGATCGGAAAAGTCTCAATTCCAGGATGCAGACCCTCTTTATTATCGGTCAGACAAACAAAACGATGCGGAATAGTCAGATGGCGTTGCACCATCGAATGAAGTCGATTCACATACTCAGGCCCATACTTGGTGCCCCACTTCATGCATAAAATTGTCGCCATGTTAGAAGATTACATTGTGTAAGACTTGCCTCCGCCTCCAGCCAAAAGATTCTCTACCCGACATGTCCCCTCTTCGACTTTGGATATTACTCTTCGCCGTGGTTGTCGCTGCCTGTAATCCAAAAGACAAAGCCACCCAACTTCAGGAAAAAGCCCTTCAAGGCGATGCCCAGGCCGCCTTTGAATTAGGTGAAATGCATGCATCAGGCGTAGGCGTAAAACAAAATAATACCGAAGCCGTTCGCTGGTATCGAATCGCCGCTGAAAAAGGAAACAGCAAAGCTCAATCATTACTCGGCACCGCGTATCATCGCGGTATCGGATTGGCGGTCGACGACGTGCAAGCGACTGAGTGGCTCAACAAAGCCGCCGATCAAATGGATCCGCTCGCACAATTTCAACTCGGTGAAGGTTTTGAATCAGGCTGGGTCGGCCAGTGCGATAAAGCCGAGGCCTATAAATGGTATCTCCTCTCCGCGAGCCAAGGATACACCAAGGCGACTAAAAAAGTTACGGCCATTGAAAATACTTTAACTAAAGATCAGCGCGTCGATGGACAAAAACGAGCGAGTGAATTCCGGGTAGAGCGAGTGAAGAAAGAAACCGAGGCGAACGACACATTAATTAAATCAGCCCAAAAGGGGGACCCTGAAGCCCAATACAAACTCGGTGCGGCCTACTCTTTTGGAAACGGATTACCCAAGAACGATGTCGCATCCGTCGAATGGCTTACGCGTGCGGCGAACCAAGGTCAAAGCGAAGCCCAATTTGAATTAGGGCTGCATTATTTAAATGGCGAAGGCGTAGCGAGCAGTGAGATCGAAGCCTACAAGTGGTGGAGTATCGCGGCGGACAAAGGCCACATCCGTGCCCAAGCCAGCCTCGATAACCTCGAAAAGAAAATCTCCCCCGAGCACAAAACTCAAGCGTCCGAAAAAGCAAACGCCTTTAGTCCAATGCTAGAGAGTAAATAGTTATAGACTAAGATTGTTACACTGTTTCCTGGGTACCGCTTAACCACCTCATTTTAGCTTCAGGATTATTCCTGAATGACTCTTCTAGCGCTAAGGTTTCTCGATACTCGAGAGCCTTTGATGCCATAGTCCATTCTGCATTTACGCCTAAATCTTCGACCAGTTTTCTAACTTCAGAAATTGTTAGTTTAAAGAACTCCTTCCTGGTATTGATTTTGTTAATTCGAAGCTCGTCCATTATATTATGTAACTTGGATTCAAGCTCGGGTGCGTTATCGCTTTGAATAAGAGCATGTACATCAAAATCAAAAGGAACACTTGCGTCGCCTAGTTCCCAAATTCTGTCCATAGGATCCAGCCGTCGTGTCATTCCGACCTTGAGCACCGACTCACCAAATGAACCGATGTTGCTAATAATATAAACGTGACCTCTCTTAGTTTGCTGGGCCATGGATAGGCTCCGTTGATTACCTTCAGCATCTTTTAGTCTTTGCTCTAACTCAGCTTTTTCGGACTCGAATTTAGCACGTAATTCAGCTGATTGATTGTCTTTATCTAATAATAGTTTTTCGAGTTGAGCTTTTAGTTCGGCCTCTTTTGCGGCTCGTTCGTCTTCATCTTTAGCGACAGCTTCTTTCATATCTAATTCAACCTGTCGTAATTTCTTTTCATACTCTCGCTGCATTTCCTTCTCCTTATTTAGAGCTTCCTGCTCAGCCTTAAGCATTGCCCTACGTGTTAATTGCTCTTCGCGCTCAGCCTCGCGCTTAGCCTTTTCTAAATCACGTTCGAGTTGAGCTTCTTCACGTAATTCAGCTTGTTTAGCTCTTTGTTCTTCACGTTCTTTATTTCTTAATTCATAGGCGACAGCGCCCCACTTAGCTTCACTCAATCTAGAGTTTAAGTACGGTTTTGTGATCTCAGCACGCATACAACGAGTGCCATAATCGTTCATTGAAATATATAGGTCAGTAATTTCTTGAATAACCTTACCTACATTTTCATCTCCTTTAATTTTATTAAGAGCTAAATCAACCTGGCTATCAAAAGCTTCATGCATGAGTCTAATTGCATCTTTTTGGTACGCAGCATCACCCCATTTACATATAATTGCTGTTTTAGCTTTAACTTTGTCCCTGGATGCCTCCCTGGCCGATTTAAGTCTTTGGCCGGCCTCATTCCAGCCGACGTGATCACCCAACTCATCTAATAGTAAGTGAGTAGGTAGAATATATTCATCGCCCCATCCATTAACCCGGTTACGAGCCGCTATCTCGAGAGCATTCAAGCCATCAAGTGCTCGCTTAGCATCCTCAACTTTGGCCAAAAAATTTTTTAAACTTTCATTCGTGTCTTTTTCTTTATTGTTAAGTCGTTCTAGAAATTCTGCATTATATTTCTTTATTTCTTCATTATATTGATTGGCAGCTCCAACGATAGAAGCCGATTTAACATTAGCGCTATTTATTATTTCATCTGACTTTCTTTGAGCCTCTTCAACTAAACTTGATAATGATAACTTATACTGACTTATAATTTTTCGCTCTTCTCTCAGCGAATGCCAGAAAGTAAAAGCCGTCAGAGACAGGATCAAAACTAGGACAATCAGCGCTATAGATAGTAAATCCATAAATGAACTATAAGATGGTTAAGTAACTAATGTGTACAAAAAGCGCGAGGTTTAGTAAGTGACACTTCTAACATAAAACTTAGGCTTTAATGCTATTAGGTCTTTAAGCTTATCTACAAAGTCAGCACCTGACTTGATTTGCTCTAGTGTTACTGGAGTCTGTAAATCTGAGGTAATTTCTATTAAGGAGATCTGACTATAAATCTTTTGAAACTGCTCTTTCCTAAAAGTTTCGGCACTTTTCAAATCTTCTTTTATAGTGCTAGATTTAAGTTTAGTTGGAGTCGTATTATATCTAAGATAAGCCTTTGAGCATTTCTGTAATTCTATCAGTTTTTCAGCGTTATCTTTATATGTTTTTATCTCGGCAGGTGTGGCATTTGTTAACTTATTTTTAATGACATTATAAGCTGCTAAATAATCTTTGCAGACTGCTATGCGGTAATTATCGTAATCCTCATAGGTCGCAAAACGCTTAAGCGGAGTGTATTCTTTTGTAGTAACAACCTGAGGTAAAGTTTCAGTCTCCGGTATGTTTAACTTTTTAACACTTTCACTGATATCGATGTTTTTATTAACTGCAAACTCGCCAGCACGCTTTATGCCTTCTGCTCGAGTCGCGTCACTAATTCCTGAAATAATCTCACCTGAAATAATCGCCCACTTACAAGCTTCAGCGAGCAAGTCAGCGCTATGCTTTGGGTCTTTCATTGCAGCCCGTTGATAATAACGGAATAAATAGAGTTGAGCCTCTTTATGACCTGAGTTGGCGGTGTATAAATACAAATCAAAAGCTAGTTTTTTATCTTGGGTGCATATACCTCTAACACCGCTATTATATTTCTGCGCCAAACTGAATAGCGACTCTAGATTGCCTGTGAGAGCTTTTGCCTTCAGCTCATTAAATGCTATAACTCTATCGTCTTGAACATTTGCACTCTCAGCTTCCGGTAATGCAGGTATTGAAGTCTGAGCAAACAAGTGCGTACTAACAATTAAAGTTAATGTAGTTATAAATAAGCGCATAAATTATATAGTAAAATTATACTATAGAATCTACAACTGCAATAGCTTTTAGACTTTCAAAGAAGTTATTTTATAGTAGATTTTTACTAGTTAAACTACCTATGAACCCTAAAACAAAAATTAAAATTTCCCGGAAAGGAGTTCACGTGGGTGAATATGAACTCTGGCAGATAGCGGATAAGGTAAAATCCTTAGTAATACTCCCTACAGATCATTATTGGTATGCGGGGATGGCTGAATGGAAATTAGTTTCTGAAATCATCTTATTAGCACAAAAAGCCAAAGAGGATTATTTGGCCGCTGAAAACAGTAAGCCAAATAATCCACCTTCAACACCACCACCAAGAGAAACACCTTCATTAGGTGGATTCAAATGTTTAACCTGCAGCCTAGTTTTTCAACAACCTCAAAGATTCGATGGCAATAGCGAGTGGGATAAATTAATTAAAGACTCTATTACTTTTTACATTACAGCGTTCGTAATAGTCGTAGGCGGATGTTTTGGAATATTCATTTTTGGATTTATTATCGAGCAAGCCACTCGGGAAGTTTATAGCCCAATAAAGGGTATTATAATTGGAGTCCTTGGCGTAATTTCACTTTTGTTTATTATTTATTATGCAGTTTTTTATACGCTAAAATGTTTTGCAGCACTGATTGCAGCTGGGGTTGTACGCGGAACACATCCTGCCCTTGAAAATAAGTGCCCCCACTGCTCCTCTCATACTATTTTACGTATAAAGTAAGTTAACAAACACCATGCGCCTGCCTACTTTTATTCTATTGGCTGTCTGCACTATCCTAATTGCGGAAGTCACCCCTCCAGATAAGCTCAACGAAATTATAAAATTACCCGATAGGGGTGATGAGTCTTTGGGTGGAAGTCAGCCTGATATAGCGAATCAAATTCTCTTAAAAAATCAGGTTCAGATTGGAGACACGAAAGAGGCGGTAATTGAAAAACTCGGGTCTCCAACCGGCAGCATGAAACTTGAAGGCGACTCTTATGTTATATGTTTTCGGCTAGGCGATGTTACGCTTAGAAGAAACATCGTTATAGCTGTAGATTTGATAACGGAGGATGAGTATGCTTTAAAAAAATTAAATGAAGCGGAAAACGAAAGACAGGCTAAATTAAAAGCCGCGTCTGCGAAGGTGGCCGCCCAAGTGCGTAGCGATGAAGCCGCGAGGCAGGCTGAAATCAGGAGGCAAGCTGAACTTTCAAGGCAATCCGAAGCCGCAAGACAGATCGAAGCCGCAAGACAGGCTGAAATCACCAAGAAGATTGCTTCAACTAAACGAGGCCTGTCTGAACAGCTGGCTAACCTAAAAAGCCAAATTAAATCCTCGGTTTCTGGATTAAATCCAAAGGCGCAAATAGTTTACTCATCTTTTCAGTGGCAAATGAATAAACTTCAAGAAGATGAGTCTTATATATGTAATATAGTGGAATGCCAGGACCAGATAATAGAATTGTTGGCAATTTATGTTGAGAACTCCGACAAGGAGATTGCTCGAACTGAACTAGAGGCGCAAATTGTCGCGATAAAAAATCGGATCGATTGGGCTTCAAGCGTGTTAAACCCACGTGCACAAATAATAATAAATACGCCTGAGTTTCAAATAATCGAATCCAGAAGAAAACAGATTTGGTCTAGTCTGCTTCTCAGATCTCAGTCCTCATTAATAAAAGCTAACTTACAATTATCCCGAGCAAATCGATAATTGATTCATGAAGGGTCGAAATTTGGTCTATTCTGTTCGTGTTCGGCTCACCGAACCCGGGTTCTCATCCCTCTTATTGGATCTTCCCCTTGCCAACGTGTCACCTTGCCAACTTGTCCCCTCAATTAAAGTGGCGGAGAGAGAGGGATTCGAACCCCCGGATGCCTTGCGGCACCGCCTGATTTCAAGTCAGGTGCAATCGACCACTCTGCCATCTCTCCGTCCCATTCACAAAGCACACTGGCGGGTTCTGCTCAAGCCGATTCGGTA
>CAIMFE010000216.1 GCA_903840235.1 uncultured Opitutia bacterium
ATTATTCAGCTCGCGGCCTGGCCTTGGCCTTTGCCTAGTTATGAGGATATCGAGAGCACTCCCAAGATTCTTTCTTTAATTTCAACACGGAGCTTTTGTTATGTATGGCAGGATAAGCCCAATTTTCTAAATAATAAAATACCGGAAAAATATTTTCGTTTTAAAGAAATTAATCAATTGGAGCTCACGCACTCGGGTGGAGTAGGAAAAGCCATGGCAGTCGCCGATGTCGTTAGTCCCAAGAACAGTAATGTATTTTTAAGGGGCGACCGCAATAAACGTGGGCCGGTCGTTGCCCGCCAGTTCTTAGAAATTCTTTCCGGTCCGACTCGCGTTCCCTTCACTCAGGGTAGCGGTCGAAGTGAGTTGGCTCAAGCGATTGCTAGTCCGACCAATCCACTGACGGCACGCGTTCTGGTGAACCGTGTTTGGATGCAACACTTCGGTGCGGGTATTGTTAGTTCGCTGGATGATTTCGGAAATATGTCCGAAAAACCGACTCATCCGGAATTGTTAAATTGGTTAGCGGTGCAATTTGTGGAGAACGGCTGGTCGATGAAAAATCTCCACCGCAAAATGCTCACCTCGCAAACGTATCGACAGTCGGCCAATCCCGCGATGAATCCGCTGGTTGCTAGTCGCGACGAAAATAATCCGAACAAAATTGATGCCGGAAATAAATACCTCTGGCGCTCTAATTTACGTCGACTGGATTTCGAAAGTATTCGCGACGCACTTATCATGCTCACGGGAAAGATGGACTCCACGGTCGGTGGTCGCCCGGTGAATATCACCGATGAGCCGTTGAGTTATCGTCGAAGCATTTACGGGTATATCGATCGTGAACACCTAAGCGACTTGCAAGCGCAGTTCGATTTCTCGGATCCGGACATGCCTAACTCTCGTCGCAATTCCACGATTGTTCCACAGCAGGCTTTATTCTTCATGAATAATCCGCTGTCGGTTGAAGTAGCACGAGCCGTGGCCGCACGCCCAGAAGTCGTGGGAGCGATTAACGATGATGCCAGAATCACCACCATGTACCGCATTATGTTCCAAAGAACACCGAAGTCTGATGAGGCACGTATGGCCAAAGAGTTTATCAAAAAAGTCACTGGCGTGGCCGCTGAACCAGTTACCGCCCAGTCGACTAAAGGTGAGAAAAGAAAGTTAGCTAAAGAGGCACCTAAACCGATTGAAAATCCCGCCGTCACCACGAAAATTGAGGGTGGGGTAATGAAGAATTTAGGGGTCAGAACTTCGCGAGCCAAGGTATCGCCTTGGGAAATGCTCGCCCAGGCCATGATTTGCTCGAACGAATTTGTTTATCTCGATTAACCCTATATCATTTAACTATGGAAACTCCCAATTGCAGTAACCAGATCCCCGAGGCAAATTCTCGTCGGGAGTTTCTTCGTCAAACGGGACTAAGCATGGGCACGCTCGCATTCGGTACAATGCTCTCGCGCGGACTGATTACCGACGCTCGTGCGGAAGGGCCGTTAAATTTAAAAGTACGTGCCGCGCCGTTGCCGGCTAAAGCTAAACATATTATTCATATTTTTGCCGGTGGAGCTCCTTCACACTTAGATACGTTTGATTATAAACCTGGTATGAAAGACTTGGCGGAAAAATCTAAAGCGGGTCAGGCTGGTGTTATCTTTCCTACGCCCTTTGAATTTAAGCAGTGTGGAAAATCCGGTTTAGCGATCAGTGAAATCTTCCCTAAATTACAAGAGGTGGCTGATGACCTCTGTATTATTCGCTCCATGCACTCGGATATTCCTGCGCACGGTCCTGCCTCTAAACTTCTGCACACGGGCTCAGCTATTTTAACGAAGCCTTCCTTGGGCTCATGGGTTTTATACGGCCTCGGAACCGAGAGCCAGGACTTGCCTGGGTTCGTCAGTCTAGGTGGCCAGGTGGAAGCACGTCAGGCGGCCTTTTTACCCAGTATCTATCAAGGTGCAAAAACGTCTTTCCGTACCAACGTGGCGGCGAATCGCGTCATCCCTAATTTACAAAGCGAGTTCACCAATGAGGAAGCGCAAAGAAAACAACTCGATTTGGTTCATCAACTGAACGATCAGCATATTAAGACTGTTCAAAAAGATGAACAGCTAGAGGCCCGCATTGAGTCTTTTGAATTGGCATTCCGAATGCAGACGGCGGCGACAGATGCTTTTGATATTTCTAAAGAATCACAAAAAACGCGCGATGCTTACGGGAAGACTGAATTAGGAGCCAAACTTTTATGTGCACGTCGTCTCGTTGAACGTGGCGTTCGCTTTGTACAAATCGACGCAGGCGGCTGGGATCACCATAATAATATTCAACTCGCAGCGGCCCGCACGGGAGCGGCGATTGATGGTCCCGCAGCTGCTTTAATTAAAGACTTAAAGGAGCGCGGACTCTTGAGTTCCACGTTGGTAATCTGGGGTGGAGAATTTGGTCGCACGCCGACGACTGCCGGACGAGTCAATCCGAACAGCGGTCGCGATCACTGGTCTAAGGCCTATTGCGCTTGGATGGCTGGTGGAGGAGTGAAGGCCGGAATTAATTATGGTGAAACCGATGACATCGGTGGCGAAGTTGTTTCCAACGGCGTCGATGTTCACGACTTGCACGCAACGATTCTGCGCTTGATGGGCTTTGATCACACTAAACTTACCTATCGATACAACGGTCGTGATTTCCGTCTGACGGATAACTACGGTCAGGTTGCCGAAGGCATTATCGCGTAAATTATAAATCTACGTTATCGATTAAGCGAGTGTTGCCCAGATAACAGGCAAGGGCTAACACGCATTCACCGGGAAGAATCTTGGTGACCTCACTTAAGGTTTCTCGATGTACGACTTTTAAATATTGGACGCGCAGTGAGGCATCCAGCGTAAGTCTTTTAAAGGCAGCCTTCTCAATGAGAATGGGATTCGTTTCACCTTTCTGTACTAACTCTTGAGCTACCTTGCAGGCGGCTGGTATCGCTGTGGCCTTTTGAAGTTCTTCCGGGGTGAGGTAGCGATTTCTTGAACTGAGGGCGAGTCCGTTGGGCTCACGCACCGTTTCATCGATAATCACTTTAACGGGCATGTGTAGGTCGTGGACCATTTGTTTAATGACCACACATTGTTGTAAATCTTTTCGACCAAACACGGCACAGGTCGGTTGAATCACATTGAAGAGCATTGCGACAACCGTGCTCACCCCGCGAAAATGTCCGGGTCGAAAGGCCCCACAAAGACCCGTGGTCACTTTTTCAACATCGACCCAAGTGTTCGCATTTTTAGGATAAAATTCTTCAACGGTCGGAGCAAAAATAAGATCCACCGAGGCTTTGCTGCACGCATCACGGTCCGCTTCAAATGTTCTTGGGTATTTTGAAAAATCTTCGTTCGGGCCAAATTGTGTAGGGTTAACAAAGATGGAGACGACCGTGTAATCTGCTTCCGCCCGGGCACGTTTAATTAAGGAGAGGTGTCCAGCGTGTAGGCATCCCATCGTAGGCACCAAGCAGATTTTTTTCCCTGCGGCGCGAACTTTATCAAGTGCCTGACGTAGATCTGAAATGGTTTGTATAACTTGCATGCAAAGAGGTGAGCGAGCGGGTGGTATCGAAGTGACTATAAACATAAAAAAAGTACGCATTAATACAAGATATCTTCCTTTGCATCCACGGAACTTCATGTAGAGTTAGACCAGTTGATTTAATAAATATTCACCCCGTCTTCGCCCCTATGTCACTTAATCCTGTTACTCTCTTTACTGGCCAATGGGCCGATTTACCTATCGCGGAACTTTTACCTAAAGTTAAAGCCATGGGATACGATGGCGTGGAGTTAGCCTGCTGGGGCGATCACTTTGATGTATATCGCGCGGTGCACGAACCTGCCTATGTGGAATCGGTTTGGAAACTTTTAGAAAAAAATGGTTTAGGATGTTGGGCAATTTCTGCGCACTTAGTCGGGCAGGCTACTTGTGATTTGGTCGACGAACGTCACCAAGCGATTCTCCCGGAACGGGTGTGGGGCGATGGTGTTCCGGAGTCTGTCCGTCAGCGTGCTGCCGCAGAAATGATTCTTACCGCTCAAGCGGCTCGAAAGTTTTTTGATGCGGGTAAAAATATCATGGCTAAGTTTCCTAAAGGAACGGGCAAGGCAGTCGTTAACGGATTTACGGGTTCGTCCATCTGGCACGCACTCTATGCGTTCCCGCCCACTTCTCAGTCTTATCTCAAAAAAGGTTATAACGATTTCGCGAAACGCTGGCTGCCGATTCTCGATGCCTTCGAGAAGCAGGATGTTTATTTCGGACTGGAGGTACATCCGACTGAAATCGCCTTTGATATCGTTTCTGCCCAGCGAGCCTTAGAAGCCGTGGGTCAGCACAAACGCTTCGGTTTTAATTTTGATCCCAGTCACTTGGGCTATCAGGGCGTGGATTATATTAAATTTATTCACACATTCGCTACACAAATTCATCACGTGCACATGAAGGACGCTTGGTGGGGCCATGGTGATGGTACGGTCGGCGTCTTTGGTGGCCATACCGATTTCTGTGACTCACGTCGCGCGTGGGATTTTCGTTCCGTGGGTCGTGGTGATGTAAAATTTGAAGACGTGATCGTCGCCTTAAATGATATCCGTTATACTGGTCCGCTCTCGGTGGAGTGGGAAGACGGGCGGATGGATCGCTTCCATGGAGCGACCGAAAGTTGTGCCTTCGTGAAACGTCTCGCATTTCCACCCAGCGCCATCGCTTTTGATGCCGCCTTTGATCGCCAAAAACAGAAAAAATAAATTTTAAAATTACTATGACTATTAAAGTGGGAATTATTGGAGCAGGCGGAATGTTACAGTATCACGCTGCAGGCTTCCAAAAAGCGGGCGCTAAAATTATCGCCATCGCCGATCGCCATACCGCGGCTGCCCAAAAGGCTGCCGAAAAATATAAGGTTCCCAATGTTTTTGAATCCGTAGAGGCAATGCTCGCGGGCTGTCCGGAGCTCGATGCGGTCAGTATCATCGTTCCCAATAAACTGCACGCTCCACTGGCTATCCAATGTCTCAAGGCAGGTAAGCACGTTTTCTGTGAGAAGCCTCCAGCGCTCAGTGCGCGCGAGGTAAATGAGATTATTGCGGCGGCGAAGTCTTCAGGAAAAAAAGTAATGTTTAATTTCAATAATCGCGCCCGGCCCGAATCGGCGGCGATGATGAAATTAATTAATAATGGTGAAGTTGGAAAAATTAATTCCGCTCAAGCGAAGTGGATTCGTCGCACGGGCATTCCGGGTTTTGGTGGATGGTTTACGACCAAAGAATTATCCGGCGGCGGCCCACTCATCGATCTCCTTCATATGGTTGATTTAGCGATGTATTTTATGGGCTATCCTGAACCCGCTCATGTGCTAGGTCAGACCTTCAATGACTTTATTCAGGATAAATCTTTTAAAGGTCCTTGGGGTATCGCTGATGTCGTCGGTGGAGTGACCGACGTAGAAAATGCGGCCCATGGTTTTATTACTTTTAAATCGGGACAGGTTTTAACGCTGCAAGTGTCTTGGGCCGAGATGGTGAAGCGCGAAGAGGTTTCAGTAGTGTTTCAAGGTACGAAAGCGGGTGGTAAAGTGGAACGACTTTTTGGCTCTGATGGCTTAGATGATACCGCAATCGATACTTGTGAGTTATACGTTCAAGAAAACGGCAAGAGTGTGAATCGTGTCATTAAAACTCCCGAGTGTCTTGATATGGGCCGATCCGACTCCGCAGCTAATTTCATTGAAGCCATCGAAGGGAAGGCCGCTCCATTAAATACACCCGAACAAGCCTTGCGCTTAATGCAGGTAATCGACGCAATTTACGCTTCCGCCCAAACAGGTCGCCCCGTTTCTATTTAACGATTTAGGAAATAGATACTCGCGTTGAGTATCGTGGCGAAACTCACCCAGAGTAGGTGGGGGCTTTGCAGGTATGCCGCGGTCTTGTTTTCTTGATAGAGGCAACGCACCCAGGCTCCGAGTATGATTAGGTAGAATGCTAAAATAACCAGGGCCCAACCCAGTTGGTGATATTTAAAAAAGACCGGAGACCAGAGGGCATTGGAAACTAGCATTAAAAAGAAAAATATCTTTGTGAGTTTATTCTGGCTAGATTTCCAGACCATCCATTGCGAGATAGCCATTAAAAGATAGAGGGTGCTCCAGACGGGTCCAAAAAGATAGTTGGGCGGATTGAAAGTAGGCTTGGTGAGGTTCGCATACCAGCCGGTGATTTCAGGTAATGTTGCACGCGAGCCCAGCCAGCCGATCCCAAGTGTTAGTAAAATCAAAAGCCCTAAAATACCTAAACTTCCTCGGGTCTGCGGTGATTTCATAGCTTTAATATGTTCGATATTCGCTCAGGAGCAAGGGAAGTATTTTGACCGCTTGCCATTCGGCGTTTTGTTCTTCTTTTTCGTGTCACTAAGCCATGTCCGATCCTTATATCCAAAATCTCTTCGCTGAACGCATTGGCGGAATTAATTACGGTAAATCTACTGCGATTTATAAATTTGAAAAAATTAAACGCGCTAAGGCTGCGGCCAAAAAAGCGAAGCCTGATGTAGCACTGATTGATCTGGGAGTAGGGGAGCCCGACGAAATGGCTTTTCCTCAAGTGGTGAAAGCTTTGCAGGTAGAGGCGGCCAAACCTGAGAATCGTGGTTACGCTGATAACGGAGGTGCTGATTTACGTTTAGCGGGTGCACGTTATCTCAAAAATCTTTTCAATGTTACTATCGATCCTGAAACTGAAATTCTTCACTCAATTGGCTCTAAAGCGGCCCTCTCACTTTTACCGGCTTGTTTTATTAATCCTGGTGACGTCGTCTTAATGACCGTTCCTGGTTATCCGGTGTTTGGAACGCATGCTAAATATTATGGCGGCGTGGTTCATAATATTAAATTAACGGCCGAG
>CAIMFE010000217.1 GCA_903840235.1 uncultured Opitutia bacterium
AGGTTCTTGGTCAACGATGACTAATTGACGGAATGATTTTAACCCCGTGATAGACTGGAAAGAAATTTCACCCTGATTAGAAATTAATGCGAGGGCCTCTTTGCCGGTTATTCCGTCTTTCTTTTTGGAAATCGCCCAACCGGCCGCGGGCGCAATGAGGTCAGTCATTAAAGTACTTTTTCCTGCACCCGAGACTCCACAAACTACCGACAGTCGTGCGGCGGGGAATTTTACATCAAATCCTTTTAGATTTCGCAGACAGGCATTTTTTAATTTCACCCATTCAATCGCATTATTTTTTTCAGTGATTGGTCGACGGCTTCCGCGTAATGGGTGAGGAATAGCGGTTTTGAGAGACTGTCCAGTAATCGACTTTTTATTGGCTTCAAGTACAGCGGCCGTTCCTTCAGCGATGATTTGTCCGCCGTGCACACCGGCACCAGGCCCCATATCGATAATATTATCGGCCGCACGCATCGTGTCTTCATCGTGTTCCACGACGAGCACGGTGTTGCCTCGATTTCTCAGCTCTTTGAGTGATTCAATGAGTCGATCATTATCCCGTGGGTGTAATCCAATGCTGGGCTCGTCTAATATATAGAGTGCGCCGGAAAGGGTGGATCCGAGTTGAGCAGCGAGGCGAATGCGTTGTGATTCTCCACCCGAGAGTGTATCCGCACCGCGATCGAGTGAGAGATAACCTAAGCCCACAGAACTTAAAAATTTTAAACGTGCCGAGATTTCTGGAAGTAAGGCTTGTACAATAGCTTTCTCTCTCGGTTCGCACTGCAGGCTCTTCAGGAATTTCAACGCGTCATCGGGTTGAAGTCGGAGAAGTTCGGGTAATGAAAGTTTTTCTTCCTGTGCTCCGATAAGTTTAACCGCACGACCGATGGGTCCGAGTCGTTGGCCTTGGCAATCCGGACAAACACTATCACTCACGCGATCACCCAAGGCGTTTTCATTGAGAGTTTCTTCTTCGTCGGCAGAGAATTTTGTGACTTCTAGTCCGTGGCCACGACAAGTGGGGCACCAGCCGCGTGGTGAATTCCAGGATAAGTGTTTCGGGTCAACTTCGGGGAATGACTCACCCGTCGCAGGATCGCTTCTGGATGTCGAAAGATAGACCAACTGCTTACCTTGTTCGCTAATTAAAAGACAGGCACCTTTACCAGTAGTGAGAGCCTTGCGTATTAAATTTCTTAATGAGGCTTCATCATCTTCTTCGGTTTCATCAGGGTGCAAAATAATACCATCATGATCAATGGTCGCTAGAATCACATCGACGTCGTGTTCACGATATCGGTCGAGTCCCCCAAACCCATCCACGGGCATGATTTGGTTATCACAACGTAAATGGGTGTAGCCATGCGCCTCTGCCCACTCCGCGAGCGGTCGATGGTGACCTTTGCGTGAACGCACGAGTGGTGCCCCGATGAATATTTTACCCCGCTTTAGATTTTTAATATTTTTCGATATAATTCTTACGACCGCATCTTCGGTCATTTCAGTTAAAGGTTCTCCCGTGGTCGGACTGTGTAAAATACCTGCCCGAGCAAAAAGTACGCGGAGGTATTGGGCTACTTCGGTGACGGTCGCGACCGTGGATTTAGCGGAGCCGCGGGTGACACGTTGCTCAATGGCTACGGTCGGCGGTAAGCCCGAGAGTGAATCAATATCGGGCTTGGGTAGTTGTTCTACGAATTGACGCGCATAAGCGGAAACACATTCCAAGAAACGTCTCTGTCCTTCTGCGAATAGAATATCGAATGCCAATGTTGATTTTCCTGATCCCGAAACACCGGTCATCACCGAGAGCGAACCGTGCGGAATTTTTACAGAAATATTTTTAAGATTATGTTCACGCGCACCGGTGAGCGTGATTGCTGTAGGGCGCGGGTGACTCACGTAATTGGTCTTCGTATCAAAGGCTTTATCTTCTAGAGCGAGATATTTCCCTGTCGTTGTTTTACCTCGGGCCACGATTTCGGGAGTTCCTTCCGCAATAAGTCTTCCACCTTCTGGTCCAGCTTCGGGACCCATTTCAATTAACCAGTCGCAAGATTTTAAAACATCGAGATGGTGTTCTACGACGATGAG
>CAIMFE010000218.1 GCA_903840235.1 uncultured Opitutia bacterium
GACCAAAATTGAGGCTCAACGGCGATTTGAGCTCAAACCTCAGCAAAGTGTCCATTTTAGGCTAAATATTGCTCCATTTTTGGACAAAATATTTGCATTCAACCAGCCACGGCTCGCCGACATCTCCGCCTGACGAGCCCATAGTTAAAAATCTAAAAATCTGCCCCTATAAGTTGCCTTTGACAGAGACGAAATATTGTTCACTAGATTTAACACCCTTGCGGATTACCAAAGGGGGGTCTCACACACCAAATTTATAAACCTGTCACCTTTCCGACACTTTCGACCATACAAGAAATGAATAATCCAGGACTACCCGAAAAACAGGGTCTCTATGACCCACAGTTTGAACACGATGCCTGTGGCGTCGGCTTCGTCTGTCAGATGAAGGGGAAACGTTCCCATGATATTATTCAGCAAGCGCTGACCATCCTAGTTAACCTCGATCACCGAGGCGCTTGCGGTTGCGAAGTGAACACCGGCGACGGCGCAGGTATTCTCATTCAGCTGCCTCACACTTTCTTAAGCAAAGTTTCCAAAGACGCAGGTATCACTACCCTGCCTAAGCCCGGACACTACGGCGTCGGCATGCTCTACGTTTCACCCGATGCAAAAATCCGCAGCGAGTCCGAAAAAACTTTTACCGAAATCGCGAAATCCCAAGGCCTCACCGTTCTCGGCTGGCGCACTGTTCCTACCACCAATAAATCACTCGGACAAACTGCTGTAAAAAGCGAACCCACCGTTCGCCAAGTGTTTATCGCACGTCCAGCTGATTGTGCGACCGACCAAGATTTCGAGCGCAAACTCTTCATCGTTTCAAAACGCGCCCATAACGAAATCCGCGCCTCTGGAAAAGATAACCATTACTACGCCTGCAGTATCTCCTGCCGCACTCTGATTTACAAAGGCATGTTAATGCCTGAGCAGGTTGGAAAATATTTCCCTGATTTAAATGACCCGAGCATGGACACGGCATTAGCGCTCGTTCACTCGCGTTTCTCGACCAACACCTTCCCGAGCTGGGAACGTGCACACCCTTATCACTACATCGCGCACAACGGCGAAATCAACACGCTCAATGGTAATGTCAATTGGATGAAGGCCCGTGAGCCATTGCTCGCTAGCCCGCTCTTTGGAAATGATATCGAAAAAATTAAGCCGATCGTAAATCCCAACGGTTCCGACTCTGCTAAATTCGATAACGTTTTAGAACTTCTCGTGATGGGCGGACGCTCATTACCTCAAGCGATGATGATGATGATTCCAGAACCTTGGAATGGTCACGAATCGATGAGCGAACAAAAGAAGGCCTTCTATGAATACCAATCGTGTATCATGGAACCTTGGGATGGTCCTGCATCGGTTGTCTTTACTGATGGTACGATGATTGGTGCGACGCTCGACCGTAACGGTCTCCGCCCTTCTCGCTACTACGTCACCAAAAATGATTTAGTCATCATGGCTTCAGAAGCCGGTGTTCTTCCAGTTCCTCCAGAAGACGTCGCAAGCAAAGGCCGCCTCCAACCTGGTCGCATGTTCCTCGTCGACATGGAAAAAGGTCGCATCGTCGCCGATGAAGAAATCAAACAACAAATCGCGACCGAAAAACCTTATCGTCAATGGCTCGATGGTAATCTCATCAAGCTCGATAAAATTCCTAAGTCTGAAAAAGTTCCAACCACTGACCACGAAACTGTTTTACAACGTCAGTTAGCCTTTGGTTACACCTTCGAAGATCAGCGTAAGCTTTTACTTCCGATGGCCAAAGACGGCGTCGAAGCGATGGGTTCAATGGGAACGGATATTCCATTGGCGGTTCTCTCCAACAAATCGAAATTACTTTACGATTACTTCAAACAACTCTTCGCCCAAGTTACCAATCCTCCGATTGATTGTATCCGCGAAGAAATTGTGACGTCATCCGTCACCACCATCGGACCTGAGCGCAACTTGCTGGATCCAAATC
>CAIMFE010000219.1 GCA_903840235.1 uncultured Opitutia bacterium
GCGAATGAACCGTCGGCAAAGCGAATCTCAATGAGCGCACGTCGGTCGAGTTGATAGTCTCCCGCTAAAATAGATTTAATCGAAGCGCTCACGTCTTCGCTCGGGTACGCTGCTAAGAATCCCAACTTACCGCGATTGATACCGAAAAGGGGAATGCCTTCGAGTGCGGCAGCTTCGGCGAGTCCTAAAAAGGTTCCGTCACCACCGACCACACCACAAGCATCACAGCCCGCAATGCTCTCACGTTTTACGGGCCACGCATCAGCAATGGTCAGACTCACACCCGCTTTGCGAGTGGTCTCCTCAACAGCACGAACAATCTCTTCCACACCTGGCTTGGTGCGGTTGACGAAGAGAGCTAAGCGACGAATAGTCATTGCGGCGAAAAACCACTATGCGGTTTTAACCACAAAGGGAAAGTGCGAAAGGCTTCTAATTTCTTAATAAAAACTAGGATATTTGAGGCTTAGCCTAAACTAGCGAGGACTTCGGCGAGTTTTGAAGCGTCGGTGCCACCACCCATCGCGGCGTCAGGCTTGCCTCCGCCTTTGCCACCGAGGCGACCACAGGCATCGGCCACGATCTTGCCTGCCTGCTGACCAGCCTTAACGGCATCAGCACCGCAGTTGACGACCAACGAAACTTTTCCAGCGTTCACACTCGCTAAAATAATGACCGCGGTAGCGCCAACTTTACCGGCTACTTTCGCCCCGAGTTCTCGAAGTTCAACGGGATTTTCAATCGCCACTTGTTTAATCACGAAACTTAAACCGTTTTTAGTTTTAGCTTCATGAGTTAACTGATCGGCTAATTGCGATGCTTCTTTATCGCGATAAACTTTCAATTTCTTTTCCGCCGCATTTGCTTGTTCGCTCAGAGCTTCAATTTTCTTAGCTAACTCGGCTACGGGTGTATTGTGAGCGTGTGCTAGTGACTTTAAAATTTCTGATTCTTGACGGACTCGATCGTACGCCGCTAATCCAGCGACGGCTTCGATACGACGCACGCCGGCTGCAATGGCACTTTCTCCAACGATGCGGAATAGTCCAATCTCACCCGTGGTACGTGTATGCGTTCCTGCACAAAGTTCCATTGACCATCCGTTGAGTCCATGAGCCTTGCCGCCTACTTGAACCACACGAACGGTTTCACCATATTTATCGCCGAAGAACTGCATGATATCGGCACGACCTTTAACCTCGGTCAGTTTAACTTCTTTCCAGGAAACGACTTCATTGGCTAAAATGCGTTCATTCACCAGACGTTCGATATCTGCTAATTGATTGGGCGAAAGGGCCTGACCGTTAAAATCGAAAGTGAGTTTATCGGGTGCAACGGCTGAACCTTTTTGCGAAGCTTCCTTGGAGACGACTTCGTGAAGAGCCCAGTGCAGAATGTGTGTCACGGTGTGGTGACGCTGAATAGCGTTACGACGAGATTGGTCGAGCGTCACGGTGACCGTCGATCCTTCTTCAGGCGTATCACTACCTTCAATAATATGAACGGTAGTCTGTCCCGACTTCTGTGTATCTAAAATTCGCCACTCACGACCACCCGCAGATAAAATTGCAGTGTCGCCCACTTGTCCGCCCATTTCAGCGTAACATACGGTGCGGCTGAGAATGACAACGTTACGGTCTTTGATTTTTGCGACCTGTAATACTTTGGCTTCAGTAGAACTGGAATCGTATCCAACAAATTCTGTCGCGTGATCCGCTTTAACATCGGAGAGAGTAATAACTTCTTTTTTCTGCGCAGCACGTGCACGTGCACGTTGCTCTTCCATCAGTTTTTCAAAGCCAGCGCCGTCTACCGTTAAACCGCGTTCACGGGCCATCAATTGGGTTAAATCCAAGGGGAAGCCTTGTTCATCGTATAAACGGAAGGCAAGGGCGCCAGTAATGGAGCCACCTGCTTTGAGTTTCGACGCCTCTTCTTCAAAGAGTGCGATACCTTTATCGAGTGTGCGATTAAAGGATTCTTCTTCGGCGCGAATCACATCGGCGACAATTGAACGGCGAGTACGAATTTCTGGGAAAGTGTCACCCATCGTCTCAGCTAAGACATCGACTAACTTGTGGAAGAATCCACCTTTTAATCCAAGCGTGCGACCGTAACGAACGGCGCGACGGAGAATACGACGTAAGACATAATTGCGATCGGTGTTACCGGGCTGAATACCGTCAGCGATAGCAAAAGAAAGTGTGCGGATGTGGTCAGCGATGACGCGGAAGGCGACGTCAATTTTTTCTTGTTCATTCGCACCCGTCGATCCTGCCACGGGCAGAGTTGAACAATATTTCTTTCCTGAGAGTTCTTCGAGTCGACGGAACAGCGGTGAGAAAACGTCGCTCTCGTAATTGGAAATGGTACCAGAGAAATCTTTGAAGTTCTTGGTGCACTGCATGATGCCTGCGACACGCTCAAAGCCCATACCAGTGTCTACGTGACGAGCGGGGAGGGGTGAGAAAGTGCCGTCGGGGTTGGCGTTAAATTGAATGAAGACCAAATTCCAAATCTCCATGCAGCGGGCGTCGCTGCCATTGACGAGTTTACCCTGAGTGTCGCCATTAGGCGTTAAATCAACGTGCAGTTCGGTGCAAGGACCACAGGGTCCAGTGTCACCCATCATCCAAAAATTATCTTTCTTATTTCCGTTAACAATGTGGACGTTCGGATCAAGTCCGGCCGCACGGAATTTTTCTGCCCACGCATCCCAGGCTTCTTGATCGAACTCAGCAGGATCGCCCTTCGCTTTATTCGGAGAGTATACGGTAGCGTACAAACGGTTCTTAGGGAATTTCCAAACTTCGGTAATCAGCTCCCAAGCGAAATCAATTGCCTCACGTTTAAAGTAATCGCCGAACGACCAATTTCCGAGCATCTCGAAAAAAGTGTGGTGATAAGTATCAAGTCCAACGTCTTCTAAGTCATTATGCTTTCCGCCCGCACGAATACATTTTTGGGTGTCGGCCGCGCGACCAGGTTTATACGGGCACTGGGTCTGACCTAAAAAAATCGGAACGAACTGATTCATCCCTGCATTCGTGAACAGCAAGTTCGGGGAGTCGGGCATCAGACTCGATGAGGTAACGATCGAGTGTTGTTTAGACTTAAAGAAGTCGAGGAACGATTGACGGACTTGCGCGGAGTTCATGAACGGTAAAAGGGATTAGGTATAGGGGTGTTCTATCCTTTGGTAGGGTCAAAAGAAAAGTATTAAACCGACCCTGATTTCAATGCCCTAGGACGCGCAAAACTACTCTGTAAGTTTCTTAATGTGCTTGTTTAGCTGCCCGTAGAGAAGGTTGATATTATCGCACCATTCGGCGATCCATGGGCTGATTCGATCCATAAAATCTTGTCCGTGGGGTGACACGACGTTTGCCACGGTATAAATCCAGGCCCGCCCCAAGGGCTCAGGGGTGTCTTCCTCACCATAAGGCGATATCATCAAGCTCTGCATGGCCTGCTCTTCATCCGGCGTCATTTCAAGTGCAGTGTTCAGGCCGGGTATAATCTTGGCCAAGGACTTGCTAGGCTTCTTTTTTAGGTATTCTAGAATTTGATTCCGGTATGTAGGCTCGACCGTCAGTGAAATCATAAAACTTCCTTTTACACTCCCTTCTTTAGGTTGGTAAGTGAGGTTGATTTTTAGGGGTGGAAGCTCGCTGCTTCTACGTGTGCTGCCAGTGACGGTAGCTTCAAAGGGACTGATTTCGCTGATCTTTAATTTCGAGCCCCTTTTAGTTAATTCCTGAGCAACCGTGATCCAAAACGCTTCATTTAATAGCATACAAACACTATAAAATTTGACCCCTTTCTGGCAACAAATTTAAGTGCAAAATCGACAAAATATTTTCAGTTTTTTCTTCAACTTGGCACGCTATTTTTCATCACTCTAGACACACCCGATGACTTAATTGAGGTCGCTGCTGTCTAACTCAGGTTTAGTATTCCAGCGTTGTTTGGTGCCCGCCGGTGCTTCCACTTTTGTTCGAAAAATAACAGTATTATCTAAATCGAGGTCTTCCGACCAAATGAACTTAGCGCCTTTAAAATCAGCCTTAAAATAGGGCTCTTTAGGATTAACACGTTCTTCGGTATACTCGGTAGCCTGAGCCCATTTATTATCATCGAAATCTACTGCATACCAATTCGATGGAATAGGCTCATGAGTAACTTTCGGATTAGTTACATCGTGATTGAGTGGACCTTTAAAAAAGTTTTTCGCTTTCCATTTCGCATTAGTCACCGTGCCGTCTGCAAATTTTAAAATCAATCCAGCATCACCGATGTGGTTTCCATATTCTAATCCGGTTTTAGGATCAGCATTATCTTTAGCTAGAATCGCAATCGTCATCGGATACTCGGGTAAAATATCCACCGTCACGACATTGTGTGGAAGGAAATCAATCGAATCTACGACTCGCAGCTTTCCATTGATATAAAGGATAAACCAATTGTCGGCGTACACATTAAGTTTAATTGTATCAGCCATCGTCGGCTTAATGATTCCACTTTGATTACCGCCGTTGGGATTCTTGGGACGCGGGGCTGGACGCCCAGGATTGTCCTGTGCGCTTAATTGAATGACTAAGGCCAGTGCTAGTAGGTTTAGTACTGATTTCATAATAAATATAAAACCCGCCAGACCTCAAAAAGTTGCTGTTTACTTATCTTCGAAGCGGAAAGGTGAAGCGGGGAGGTTATCCTGATTCACTAAACTGCACTCGGGGTTGTTAGCCCATGCATAGCGCACCGCAATGGGTTTGGTGATGGTCGCGGCACTGATCACAACCTTGTTGTCTTTGATTATCGCTTGAGCTGGCACGTATTGAAGTTCGCTCACTTCTACTTCTTGTTTATTTTCGTTCAGGGCTTTTGTTTTGATAATAGTTTCAGCAATTTCAAAACCTTTCAGTTCCGTGCCTTCTTTAATCTTTAGACCGTCAGCATGTGAAAAACTGACGACCACTTTACTGCCTCTGATTTCGCGACTGACTGGAAGGGGTCCGCTGTACTCAACCTTCTTGCCGTAAACTGTATTCAAAGCCCAAAGCGAAAAGCGTCTTCCAATCTCTTGTTTATTTTTCGGGTGAATATCATTTTTATCCCCAATATCCATCGTGGTAATCATTCCTGTATTTGAAACACTCAGGGTTTTTAATTGTGACTCGCGTAGTGATGGCCACTGAGAACCGCCTGCATAGTTAGGAAGCTGTGCCCAGCAGAAGGGTAGTTCTTCGTTCCAAAGTTTTCTCCAGTCTTTAATGAGGGTTGTTAGCTGAGTTTGGTAAAGTAAACCGCGCTCCACGCTATAGGAATTGGCTTCGCCCTGATACCAGATGAATCCACGAACGGTGAAAGGAATAAGTCCTGCGATTTTGCCGTTAAATAATTCACCCGGACCTCCACTGCCTTTGCGTTTCACAATCGGATCTACTGGTGCTTTAGCTGTGGGCTCAGGTTGGCCATCGGCTTTGGCTTTTTCTTTAGCCGCTTTCCAATCAGCCAGTTCCTGTTCGTATTTTGCTCGGGCTTTTACTTCGTCGAATGCCTTCCACGATTTTACTTTAGCTTCGGTGACCTCTTTGAGTTCCGGTACGGCGAGTTGGGTATTAATATCAATCCAGTTTTCAATCGGGGTGCCACCTACCGAACTTTGAATAATGCCAACGGGCACTTTAAGTTCTTTGTGGAGTTCACGGGCCATAAAATAGAGCGCTGCGGAATAACCACTGACGGTTTCCGGTGAGCACACGGTCCACTTACCTTTACAATTATCTTTAGCTTCAGCATGGGATAAACTTTTCTCACCGAACTCACGAATGAGTGGATAATTGGCGGCCGCTTTTTCTGCTTCAGGATTTGCAGCGCGTGCGACTGGCCAACTCATGTTAGATTGTCCTGATCCAAGCCAGACCTCTCCGATTAAAACATCTTCAAAAACACATTCGCGTGGCTTCGCTGCATCGGTGCTCCGAGTGCTTCCTTTGACGACCAACTTCTGCGAATTCGCATTCGCTTTCATGGAATCCAATTTAAGCATCCATTTGCCGTTGGCACCGGTCTTGGTCGTTTTCTTCTGACCATTAAATTCAACTGTGACCGTTTCACCGGCGTCGGCCCAGCCCCAGACCGCGACGGGCTTCTCGCGCTGTAACACCATGTGGTCGGTGAATAGGCCGGAGCACTCGAGATTCGCCGCGCGTAATGCGGAGGCTAGCGCTAAGGTTAATACCAATAGAAACTTTTTCATAGGTAGGGGTGGGGTATTCAATAATACACCCAGCCCCCCGACAAGTTCCACCTAAAAGTTAAAATTTAACGTATCGTGAAGATGCTTCGCGAACATTGATGAGAACACACTTTATTTTGTCTATGGGTATCCCACTTAATTCTGATATGCTTATACGATATTGATTCATTTGTTCTTTGTATTCTATCTCGAGTTCATCATCACTAAAGTCGAAATTTGTTTTATAATCTATAATGGTCGCCTCTTTACCAGGGATAATGTGCACCCGGTCAAAAACTGCATCAATCATCTTACCTTCATTCATTATAACGGCCTGTTTCTCCTTCCACAGGATTTTCTTTTGCGAGTTATCTTCTAGAAGTTTTACAATATCTGCAGATTTTAAGCACTGTTCTATAATTCGCACAGCTTGGGTTAGATAACTATTTTCAGGCGAGCCGATGATCTTTTTATTAATATTCGCAATAAAAGTCTTGGTGTCCCATTCTAAATTTTGAAATAGGTTATGCACGAGAGTACCAAATTCTTTACCCCGTGCTTCATCTGATTTAGGCTGCTTTTTATTTTTAGATACTTTAGCGATTTTTGAGGGCTGATTTTTTTGTACGCGTGAAACAGGTATAAGTTTAGAGGGGTCTCTCTTTAACGTTATGGCAGGCTCAACAATTGGGGGATTGATTCTATCTATCCATTCAGCTGATCCGCTAGACCATACAATTTCCGCCTTATTTACCCCCGCTAAATTGTACTTTATGGGAGATTTACTATTTTGACCCAGTACAGATTCCAGTAAACACGCAAAATCATACTTACCAAATTTTTCTTCGGTCGGCAATTTTTCTCTAGATGTTTTTGAGAGCTCATTACTGATTATCACCAGCCGTTTGGTTGCTCGTGTCATCCCCACGTAAATTTTACAGAGATTCTCGTAGGCTACATTCGCTCGTTCTGTTTCAAGTGCTTGGTTTAAAATATCACTATCTCTTTCGCTACAAACTTTATTGGGTCGACTCAATATCCAGTTAGGTGAAAATGTTTCAGTATTGTTTGAGATTAATGGATTTGTTTCGCGTTCAGCAGCAATGGTATGTTTATGGATTCTGCTATTCATGCCTGGCAAATAGACCGCTGTGTATTCTAATCCTTTTGACCTATGAATTGTTAAAACTTGGACAGCACGAGGATCTGCGGTGTCGCGTAGCGAAGATTCCTGCAGGTGACTTGAAAACGCACCAAGATTTCTAATTCCATTTTGATCAAAATTTACCGCTAAGGTAATAACTTGTTGTGCTCTTTTACGCAGAAATGCGTGTGAATTATCCGCTCCTTCTAAGTCAGCAAATCTTAAGAAATCCTGAACTAGGGCCTCGGCACCTCCTTGTATAAATTGAGTAGCACATCGGAGTCTGGCGTTTTCTAAATTCCCACAACTATTTATGTATTTGTCTGCAGTAGGAGACATTTTTGCAAGTCCCTCATTAAATCTATCAGAGGGGTGTACTGTATTAGTTATTAAAGCTACTAAACCAGCAGTGAATGGATTATCCATTGAGACGATTGCATTAGCTTCGTCGGCTGCTTCTATGCCAATTTTTCGTAGTGTTTCAGTAGTTTTAGCGGCAACATCATTCGACGAAACTAAAACGGCGCAGGTGACACCCTGTTTTAAAAGTCGATTTTCAACTAATCCGGTGTGACGCAAATGTTCTCCTATCCACTGTGCTTGCTTAATAATTGTGCCAGTATCCTCAGCGTCAGATCCAGAGTCATCTCCGTTTTCTGTGTTATTAGGAAGTGTTAGTTCATCTTTCAATCTTACCCACATTGCCTCACCATATTCTTTGTCTTTTGCGATACTAACATGTTGACGGAATGACTCAGCCCACTTTTGGGCCGCACCACTAGAGAAGTATTGTCCGAATTCGATCAACCGGTCTTTATCCAAAAATGCATTAACTAGTTCAACGATTGGAGCTGAACACCGCCTCGTAGTGTATTCAATTGAGTCTTCTTCGGAGCTTTTTTCACTTTTATCATTAAAGGTAGAGTTATTGTTTACAGCTCGAAGAATTTCGGGGTTGCCGCCACGCCATCCGTAAAGACTCTGCTTTAAGTCGCCGACGAAGAAACTTGTGCGAGGCTCATCAGAACTATTATTCGCAACTTCGTCTAAATTATTACGTAACACTTTCCACTGCCTGGTACTGGTGTCTTGGAATTCGTCAAAAAGCCAATGTTTAATGCTACAGTCTAAACGATAATCAATATTAGCTTTGGTTTCGGATTTCAGTAAAAGAGTGACATTGTCGGAGAAGGTTAAGTTGCCTTGTTGTCTTACTGTATGATTATATTTTTCCTCATATATAGTGAGTAATTTATAAATACTTTGAGTTAAATCTAATTTAATTTGTATGCCTAGTCCGTAACCCTTGCGGTTTAATATGCGAATTGATTTACACGTATTAAGATCTAATAAAATTATTTTCGGTGAATTTGCGAATGTAGTCTCGAATGAAATATTTTCTGATGCATCAAGTACTCCATTGAGATTGTTCCTAAACCACTTTAAAGCTTTAGAAAAATCGGAGGTCCACGTTTTATTTTCAGCGATAATTTCAGAATTTGCTTTGAGGGATTTCAAGAAAGTTGCATGAGCGGTTGAATTAGCTTCTATCCAGGCATAAATAATTTTTATTGCAGACTCTACTTCGCTCTCAAGTGGTATAGTAAGTTTTAAGGGTAGCTTACCCCAAATTGTTTCGGGTTGGCCCCAGAGTTCTGCTTCAGGTGTTAGCGTTAAAAGATCGTGCAATTCTTTAATTTGTTCATCAAGCACTTTGAGTGGCGTTGCGCTAACTTTCCCTTCATTTATATGCCTAATGTCTCCACATAATTGTGATAATTGAAGCTCCGCCAACATTTGTGATATAATTTTTCCGCGAATAGAATTTTGTTCGACCTCGCTTAAGTTTTTAAGTTCACCGCCATCAAGTCCGACCTCGGCTGCATTGTTGCTTACTAGTTTTGAAAAGAAACTATCCAGTGTACCAAACGATAGTCGATTCATTGAAATCAATGTTTCGCGTAGTAAATTTAGGTATTGTTTGGCATTCCATGGCTCGGATAGTTTTAACCTTTTGCTGAGTTCGTTAGCTTCATCTTCATTGTTTGCAGCCAAGGCTAATTTAGAAAATGTTTTGGTAATAAACTCTGCAGCAGCTGCACGTGTGAAGGTTAATGCAACGATTTCTTCTGGTTTTGCACTGTTAACAAGTAGTTTTATAATACGGTCAGAAAGTCTGAAAGTTTTACCTGAGCCGGCTGCAGCAAGTATCACTTCATTTTTCACAGGAAAGTTTTTCATTTTAGTATTTCTCCTAATTGATTTATTTTCATGTAACTTTCGATTGGCCTTCCTTTAAGCGTTTTTAGTATTGGATATTCGCTTTCATTTAAAATGGATTGGAAGGCTTCGGGTGTGCCTTCGCTGATTTTTTCGCAAACACGCTTAATAGTTTCTAGTGCTACCTTATCACAATTATTTTCTGTATACTTTTCCCAAATTTTTATTACCGGAATATTATTCTCAGGTAGACAAATATAGCCTACTTCAACCCTTGACATCGCGTTCCCATTTTTTTTCAGATTAGTAGACACACATAAATGGTAAACGGGTAGCTGAAGATCTATCCATCGCTTAACTTCTATTTTACCTTTTTTATTTATTATTTCAGACTTAAATAGATCATTATCATCTGCGGTTTCTAGATGTTTTTTGACTGTGTCTTCTGCTTCTTTAAATGTTTTATAATCGTAAACACGGTAGCGAATACCGTCGTTATGGACATCTAGTCGATCGTATGTACCAGTAATCTCTACACCAAAAAAATCTTTTTTATCCAATTTAGGTAGCGGCGTTTCCACACTATGAATTAACCAACCTTCTTTAAATAGCTCGAGTTGTTTTGGGGCAAATGCGAGTAGGCGAGTTTTAGCAGATTCCAATTGAACAGTAATGCTACTCGTAGGATTTTCTCCAAAAGTATCTCTTACATGCTGATCGAAGCATCGATTCAGAGCTTCCGTGATTTCATTTAGGTCGCCTGTTGTTTTGTTGATATATTCTTGGCCAAAAAGTTTTAGTGCACCATGGATTAAGGTCCCGAAGCCGCTGTTATTTAATTCTATTTGGCCATACTCGACTGCATTAAGTTTTAGTGCGCGTTTTAGCCAATATTCTGCAGAGTTGCCTAGAAAGTCTTTAAAGGCTGTCGCAGAAATACTGCGTTTGGCCTTTTCAGCTGATTCTGAGTCAGCTAGCGGAATCAATTTATGCTCTTCGGGTATTTCCCAGTAGGGTTGTGCTTCCTGATTTGGTGTATCGGTGAAAAGATGCTGAACTCTTGTACAGAGCTGCTCGTCTGGTCCTAGGAATAATAGTCGTGAGGGCCTTAATGGTTCTCCCTCAGTGTCCTGCTGCGGTACAATAATATCTAAAAGGCCGCTTTCTTGACGCTGTCGCCAGAGTTGTTCGAACGTATAAGCTGCCGCCGCAAATTTCTCTTCGTTTGTAGGCAATCCAACCATTTCGCAAAGTTTGGCTGGAAGGAATGGGTGAGCATGTCTACTTTTAGGAATTAAGTGATCGTTAAGCCCAAAAATAATGAGATGTGGAACTGGCTCCCAAGGTGCCTCAATCCAGCCAGGTAAATTGACAGCTTCCTTTGCATCGTTGCGACGAAAACGTTGAGCGGCAGTGGTATCGAGTGTTAGTCCCATTAAGTCCTGATGACTAAGATCTGATCTGCTACTGAAGGACGCGTTAACTTGAGTAGCTTGTTTAAATAATGATTCGATTACCTCGAGTGTAAATGCGTCATCTAGATTATCCTCATCTAAGTTTTTTTTGTCTATCAATCCATCAACTATGTCTGTTAGAGAGGATTGCCAATCAAGAGAAAGATGATGATCCCTCCAAAAAACAACACTTTTAAGAGTGTCACAAATAATAGTTAATTTCTCTTCTTCTGTATTATTAATTCTCTGAATTTCAGAACAAGTATCGCTGAGTAATCCCCGGAAGAAGTACTGGTCTGCCCAATCTACTGTTTTATTTATATAAGTGAATTTTTTCGGTGAAGCGTCTTTAAAGATCAGCTGTAAAATAGAAGGTATTAATACTGCTTCCTTGGTGATTGCTAAATCTGGCTCATCTTTTCCCAGGAGTTTAATGAGTACAGATAATGTTTGGTGGAGTGGGTGGGAGGAATGTGCAAAACCTAATGGGTTGATGGCTTCACCCCCCAAACTGTGAATCAAAGCAGTAATTTTAGGCGCATCAGTTTCTCGATCACACGCACAAACCGCGTGAACGCAGTCCTGTGGTTTAGCGGCTCCTAATAGTTGACGCAATTTACCAGTACTATCGTTAGGACTTCCTACTACATGTACGTTATTTTTAAAGTCTTTCCATTCAGACTTTCTTTCGCGCCAAATTTCTGGATTGGGTCGACCCCATGAATCAAAATTTGCCGATTCGTTTTTGTCTGCACCGATTAATACGTGAACTTGATAACTTGGTTCAATTCGTTTAAGTGCTGTTAGGAAAAGTGGTTGTGGTTCACTGATTGAAGCTAACCAAATGTGTGTAACGCCTTCAGGTTTTCCGGTACCATTTGCTAATTCAACGCGTAAGTCATTATGATCTTTTAATCCTAGGTGTTTTAATAACTCGCGATAACGCTCTTCTAGTTTTGCTAAATCAGACCAGCGTTGAGCCTCAGGATTTTTAGGATTTCTAGCAACTCCGGCAAAGTCATTGATAGTTGCTGACCCCCCAAGTTCGTCACGTAGCTCACAAAGTATCTTTGCAAAACGTTTTGCATGATTGAAATCAAAACGCCCACCTTCTGAGACGGGAAACAGGTCTCGTAGCTCGCTACGGTCGGTTTTTTCTAAAACTTCAATCCATGTTAAAAGTGCATCGGTAGGGGTAGCCGTTACCGTATTGGTCTCACCCCAGTTTAAAAAACTTTCAGGGGTTTCGATTTTGGGAAGTAGTACCCCATGTGGAGATTGAATGGCCAACTGCTCACGAATGAGTCGACCGGCAAACTGGGACGGCACAATCACTCGATGAGAACTTAAATCAATGGCCTTCATGCCTTCGACCGGTTTGCCCACTGCCAAAATGGCTTTAGCCGTCAATTCAGCTAAACTTCCATTCCAACCAATAAAGTGACGTTCAATAGACATTCAATATAAGGGGACGATTTGATAGCCGAGGTCCTATGGGTACGCAAGTTCGGCGAAGAATAATTTCTAACTTAATTTATAACACTCAGCCCTACGCGTCGCTGTCGTAGTCGCCGTTGTCCCGATCGTCTTGGGCGATGTCTTCCAGCCGCTCGTTCAATTCTTCATCGTCTTCCTCTAATTCCATCGGACCAGGGCGTGGACTCCAAAAGCCGCCCTCGTCTCCGCCATCCCCGCCGCCGGTCGATCCGGACGTAAGCCAGCCGGCAAATAGGCCAAAAGTGAGTAAATTCAGTAAGCCATAGCCAGAGGACTTGGTTTCAACGATATCCGGCTTCCTCAGTAGCTCACTCAGGGGCTTCCAGTCGTTCATTCCTTCCGTCCAATAGTAATCGCTGCTCTGAAGGACCCCTTGCTCGATGCGCCAAGGTATTTCTTTGGCCTCAAACTCCCCAATGACCTTTCCGCCACGTGCTACTTTTATCGCCATGTCTTCATCATGCATGCCGACATTCGAAATGCAAATTATTGTAGAAATTTTTGTATAATATTATTCACAACAAGCGCCTAGCTAAACCGCCCAGCGGCAAGTCGTTATTTTTGACAATCTTGTAACGGCTAGTGGTCGGGCTTGCCAGCGGGTAGGGCGAGTGACATAAGAGATGCGATATGGCACGATGCATTCCGGAACGATTGCACACCGCACAGTACGAGAAATCGGAAAGCGATATCTTGGAGCGTTTGCGTTTCGAACTTCCCGATGAGTACATCGTCATCCCGTGTTTAGAAATTCCACGTCAAAATGGTGTATTCGATTCCGAAGCTGATTTCGTGATACTCCACCCGCGCGGTCGCTTAGTGCTCGAAGTCAAAGGCGGTCAAATCGTCTGCGAAAGCGGCAAATGGATGCGTGAGCGCGGATCACGCTATGAAAAAATGACCCCACCATTCTATCAGTCTCGCGACAACTCTTACGAAATCCGAGATTACCTTACCAAAATTTTTGGAAAAGAATCGCCCGAAGGTGGTATGGTCTTTGATCAGGCGGTTGTTTTCCCTGATGTAGATTTTAATGTCGAAACCATCGAAGTCGCGCTGGGTCGCATTGTCGATCGGAAGGAATTAGCTCAATCAGACTTTGCTGAAATTTGTGAACGATTGTTGGATGATGCCGCTGAACGTTATCTCAAAAGATTTCCCGAAAAGAAATTACCGGAGCCTCTGACTTCCGAGCAACTCGTTGCCGTCGCCCAAAAGTTGCGTCCCGATTTCCGTCTCACGGCAAATCTCACGGCCGATGAAATGGACATTGAGTTGATCCGTCTTTCCGCATCGCAATTACACGCCCTCGACATGGTCACGGAGAATAAACGTCTTCGTGTCACGGGCGGCCCAGGCTCAGGTAAAACTTTATTGGCGATGGAAATGTGTCGTCGCGAATTACAAAAGTCGCCGCAGCTAAAAATAGGTTTAATCTGTTTCAACCGTTACCTCGGAGGTTTTCTTTATGACGTCGTCCAGCGCGAGAGTCTCACTACTATAACCGCGGGTTCATTCTATACTTTTTGCGACACTCTGATTGGTTCACCCGGTGATCAGCGTGAAACGAATCCCGAATATTACGCCCAACGC
>CAIMFE010000220.1 GCA_903840235.1 uncultured Opitutia bacterium
GAAATTCATCGCGACGACGTTGGATGCGATAAAATTGGATTGGTCTAAGGTCCAACAAGGCGTCGAGGCATTTTGAAGAAAATCAATCAGAGCTCGTGAGTCGGCTTTGATATCGCTATAGTTAGCAAATCCACGCTTAGTACCAGAAGTGCCATTCCAGTAATCCCATGGGGAGATTGGAACGGCCGCTGTCGAAGTCATAATCAGCGGGATGGCTTCTTTAAAAGTATTCTCTGGATCGATGATGGTACGGTACACACCGTAGACTTGTTGGATGGGATCTCCGGGAGCATCAAAGGGCGAAGATTGACCGATACGGTAAGCAATCGCACAGACATCGCCCTTCAAGGCAACGCGGGGTGATGTCGTTGAAGGTGCCCAGCGCGGACGGTCAGGTGGTGACGCAAACAACATGATGATCGGCTGGTCGATGGATTGAAGATCACCAATGGTGGCCTTAGTCGTTGCACCTGTAGGAGCCTTAGCCGAACCAGGAATAATGACCTCCATCCAGCAACGACCGTCTGGACGAATCATCGCACTCTGAAAATCGCCTTCCATCGCATCAAGCACACCACGTGCTTCAGACTGCGTGGTTAAATCAGCAACCGCGCGATCGTACGCCTTGAAAGTGTCAGACGCAATCGTGACCACCGCCAAAACAATCACGATCATGATAGCCGTGGAAACCATGACCTCGATTAAGGTAAAGCCGCGGCGTGCGATGTTGGAGGTTACAGACTTCATCGACTAATAATAATATTTTGAATGAGTACAGGGGTTTCTTCGCGTTCGGAAAAACCCGTCTTACTCGCATTCGTTTTTTCGGAATAATCGTGGGGGAAAAATTCTGCTACTACGGGCAAATAAGCTAAAGCGTAGAGGTTAGAATCAGGCAATGTACCCGTGCCCGTCCAAGTTGTGTTTGATGGCTCCAGCGATGTAGCGTCGATGGCACAACGCTGCCCAATCAGTAATTTTGAAATCGAAAGTCTGACGCGCATCGGAGTACCAACGACATTTCGAGTCGCTGCAAAATCTGGGGTGAATGAGTCTTTGTCGCAAATGGCTACTTCCATAACGGATGGATTAGAAGTCACATTGTAAGTCACTACATCACCAGCGACTGAGGTTTCGCTGGAACTAGGTAAAACTTTACGCTCATAGACATAAACCCAAACACCATTAGCAGAAGTGTCTGCAGCTTTGAGAAGGCGATAGGAGATATCGAAATTCGTCGCGGGTGAGGTCGTTGGATTCGGATCCACTAAAGTCTTATAGGTAGCCGATTGATGGACATAGACCGTATTAGCAGAGCTAGTCGCCGCGGTAGAATCTAGATAAACAATAGAGCGAGGATTATCGAGAGCACCAATGAGACGAGTAACCCCTGAGAGCGCACGATTCGTCTGCATGATATCGTCCACCTGTTGGAAGGTAGAACCAAGAATACCAACCAGTGATAAAATCGCCATACCAACGATACCAATCGCGAGAGTCACTTCAACGAGTGAGAATCCGCGACGGGGTGTGCTAGGGATTGAAGAGGATTTCATTATTTAAGTTCTTTTGAATTCGACGGAGTAATTTCATCCGAGTCATTGGAGATGACGACATCACCATTCGGACGAACGGCAACGACAGCAAATTGGTTGTTATTAAGAATATCGAGTTCGGCGGTTTTACCATCACTCCGTAAAGCAGCATTGGCAAAAATAAGTACTACTTTCCCCAAGTGATTGGAGGCCCCACTGCTTTGCAATTCGATGTAATACCAACTCTTCCCTCCTGCATTCAGCGCTTGGGGTTGATTCACAGGAGTAAATAGCATCTTCGGTGGACTGGTGGTTGTATCTAAAACACCTGACGAAGCTGTATCGGCAATAGGCCCTATGACACTGTATTGATTATTACTTAAAACCGCTCTTGTACCGTTATCGGGATCAACGGGTCCATTAATTGTCGTGGTGGAACCTTTGGGCGGGATAAAATAAACGCCATTCGGAAGACTGGTCGGCTGTTCTGGTGCGTACCAAACATAGGCACTATTGGCGGTGTCGGAAATAGATGAGGGATCGACACCGGCAGAAACTTTGGAGGAATCAACACAACCCACGGCGACGACAAATTGGTGCAGGTGATTTACGGGATCAGTCGGGTCATTTAAAATAAGTAATCGATAGCGACCATTGTAAGTCATGCCCGTGCTGTATGCACCCCGATTCATCAGAGCCATCGCACGTACGGAACGAATGGTCGATGCGATGATACGCTGACCACCTTTTAAGCCACCACCATCACCAGTCGAAATACCTAAGAACAAAGCAGAGATAAGCAGGATGATGGTGATAACCACCAAAAGCTCAATCAGGGTAAAGCCCCGTCGAGCGCGTGTCATGATCCGTGAAGTACTCACTGTATAGCGATGATGTCTGCGGCCTCACTAGCCGAGAGAGGTGAGACTGTCACCCCGTCATAACTTTTAGCATCATTAGCCGCGGTAAAAATAATCACACGCGCAGGGATGCCGCCTTTGGCAGAATCAATCCCCAGGCCCGTGCCACTCTTGGCTGATGAAATGTCGTCGGGGATAGTCACGCCAGCGATAGACTTAATGCTACCCGTAGAGTCGGTATCGAAAATAACCCTGATGTTATAATTACCAAATTTATCGACTAAGAGCGTGGCCGTATCGATGGTAGAACTGTAATAAGCGTAATCTTCTTTCGAGAATGCACAGAATTCTTCGGCATTGCGATTGAGCGCGGTGCGATCGGTAGAACTTAAGGCCGAACCACTAGGCGCCTTACCCGAAAGGGCTTTAACGAATTTAAGCGTCACCGCGGAGTCGTCTAATTTATGAACTGAGTCCACCGCGCTGTCATACTTCGTACCGATATTAGGATAAAAACCGTAGACCGACTTGTAACGATTCACCGCCGTGCACCACTGAGAAAAAGTGGACTGGGAAGTAGCAATTTTGGACTTTCTTCGAACCGCATTAATCGCCGGAAAAAGCATTCCAGCCATAATGCCAATAATGGCGATTACGGTCAGTAATTCGATGAGAGTAAAACCACGACGAGATTCAGATTTCATAAAATAGGGGTACTTAAAATGTGATGAAGATTAAAGGTACTAAGCCAGCGAAAATAAACCAGCCAAAAATGGCTGAAAAGAGGCGATAGAGTAACTGATTTTCCTAGAAAAATCGCTGAACCAGCCAAAAGGATGCTGTTGCTATAATCGTAGGAAACAGTGCCCAAATAGCCAAGCGAAGTGGGGAAACTCCACCTTCAAAGAACTTCGATAGCAAAGTCTGCCCAGCCAAGTTAGGTGCATTCGCAATCACCGTCATTCCCCCACCCGCCAAAGCGCCAGCAATCACGGCCTGACGTAACTCCGCCGCCGCTGTCGTATTCTCCGACAGCATGGGAACTTGTGCCGCTAAATAAGCAATCGTGGCGTTGTCGTTGAAGGCCGACAAAACAATCGTTGAGATCATCAGCGTCACTTCATCGAGTCGCACGAGGATCGGCGCAATCCACCAAGACTGCAGTCCGCCCAGAATGACCAATCCCGCTAAAAATAGTCCGACTAAAATAGGACTCCGCCAAGCAATCGACTGCTGATACCTACGCGTAAATTTTATAAGAATTAAGAAAACCAAAAATATAAGTAAAATGGTAGTCAGCTGATGCTTAGTCAGAAATACCACAAAGGCTGCAATAAAACTAAGATGCATTAAAACCAACCAGCTCGGACTTTGCAGAGTCGAAACAGCTTCTGATTTATTCTTAAAACCTAAAAGTTCTTTACGGAAAAAAACAAAATAAACCGTATTGGAAATGAGTATGATAAAGATAGAGGCCAGGCCGAATTGATTAAATACCTCAACCAAGCCCCAACCCCAATGTCCGGCCACCATCACAATCGGAGGTGCGGCAAAATGCGTAAGCGACCCTCCTACTGAGGTGTTTACAAACAGCAGCGCCAACGTCGCATAACTCAGGGAAACGCTCGGTTTATAAACGTAAAATTGAGATGCAAGCAACAGAGCCGCAATCGTCATCGCCGCTGGCTCAGTGATCAATGAACCTAAAAGAGGGCCGATGGTTAAAATGACAAACCAACCCGCTGCAGGTGTTCCGCCGAAAAATTTTACCAATCGATTAAGCAGGAAAGAAGTAAAATCTAAGACTGGCTTAGTGGAGGCAACAATCATTACCACCATCACGAAAATGGGTTCGATGAATTTAGAAGATCGTTCGGTAGCAGGGCCATTTATATCACCACCCCACAGATACTGAATCATCACACCCCACCCTTTTCCGGGATAAAAAATAATCGTAAGCAGTAAAAGGATAGCCCAGAAACCGAAAACCACTTCTACCTCACCTAATAAGTGAAGTGCCTGGCTGACAAACTTTTTATCAGGAGATTGAGTAAAGCTGCCCGCATAATTTTCATCCCACTTCTTCGCATAGGCAGAGATTTTCGAAACAAGGAAGGCATGAATGACTGCGACTAAGAAAATACCGCAGGCGACCAAATTAAAATAATCAGCTTGTGCGGATTGAGTCCACTCCTGCCAAAGTGATACAGTCATGTCCTTCAAAAAACCTTTTTTGAAATCAAAGGCGAACCTCTTCTCTAGGCCTGGTTATTTAGCCGCAGGCACAAAATCTACCGGAGCGCCACCGAGTGCCTTAATCAGATCCACTTGAGCACCTAGACGATCAAAGCGTACTCGGGCCACCGAGGCCTGTGATTCGGCTAATAAACGTCGGGCCGCTAGAAACTCCATCGGCGAGATCTGACCTTGTTTCTGGCGGGCTTGAGCCACGCGGAATGCCTCTTGCGCTGAACTTTCTCGACGTTCGGCCGCCTGTGTCGCGGTTAAAGTTTCGCGGACATCTACTAACGCATCTCGAACCTCACGAAAGGCATTGAGTACGGTTTTTTCGTATTGTGTGGCGGCTTGACGCTGGGCTGCTTCCGCACCCTCCACCCTCGCAGTCGTCCGACCATAATCAAAAAGCGGAATATTTAAACCAAGGCCTACGGAACTGGTCGAGGTTCCCGATGAAAATAATCCGGTTAACTCACGACTTTCATTACCGAGTGCACCCGTCAAAGAAAACGTCGGGAAATAAGCGGCCTTCACATAACCGATATTAGCATTCGCCGTAATTAAATTTTGTTCAGCGACAAAGACATCGGGACGGCGACGAAGTAAATCAGACGGCAGGCCCACGGCCGGAGGTGGCGGTAAAATTAAGGGAGTAACAAATTTTTCGGATATCGTAAAATTAGGCTGTCCGATTAAAAATCCCAGTTGGTGTTCAGCTTGAGCTCGGCTGCGCGCCGCATCCGATAGCGCTGAAAGTGCGGCCGCTAAATTGACTTCTGCTTGCGCACGTTCCGTGGCACCTGCTGACCCGACTTTAAATTTTTCTTCAATGACTCTTTGTTCTTCTTGTCGAATACGTACGATTTCCTGCGCTGCTTGCCATTGCACATCCGTTGAACGCAATACCGCATAAGTACGAACTACCGATGAGGTTATCGCTAATTCGACTTGTACACGGCCGCCTTGTGCAGCGAGTAATTGAGCACGTGAACCCTCGGTCGCACGACGCAGTTTACCCCAGAAATCTAATTCAAAAGACGTCGATAAACCTGCTCGATACAAGGATCTGTTTCTACCATTGGTTGGGTTAATCAGATTATAACCACCTTCACTGATTTTTGTTTTTGAGTAACCCGCAGTGCCATCAATCTGTGGAAGTTGCGCGCCCGAAACATCTTCAAACGAAGCCATTGCTTGTTCAACACGTGCCGCCGCAATTCGAATATCGGCATTAGCTTTTAAGGCAGTAGCAACTAAGTCGTTGAGACGATTATCACCTAAGCCTTTCCACCACTCGGATGAAATCACTTCCGTGGAATCAGATTTTTCGGCATAAGCCGTGTCCGTGGGTACGGCGGGACGATCATAGTCAGGCCCAACCGCACAGGCAGTTAAAAGTAAAACAACTAAGACTTGGAATAAAATTTTCATGCTTGGGGTTCTTTACGATCTCCAGTGAGAACTTTGAAGAAGAGTGGGATAAATAATGTCGCGAGGAAGGTATCGATAATCATTCCTCCAAAAACTCCCGTGCCCATCGAGCGACGAGCCCCTGCGCCTGCACCAGCAGCGATGACGAGTGGAATCACACCGAGAACGAAAGCCATAGACGTCATCACCAGCGGACGGAATCGAACTTTAGCCGCCTCTGCCGCCGCTTCCGCAGCGGATTTACCGGCATCACGGGCAAAGACCGCGAACTCCACAATCAGAATAGCGTTCTTAGCCGCCAATCCAATCAGCGTTACTAATCCGATTTGGAAATAAATATCATTAGCCATTCCTCGCGCAAATATAGCAAGTAGAGCACCCATCAAAGCGAATGGAATAGTAAAGATTACGCCAATCGGCAGGGACCACTTTTCGTAAAGCGCTGCTAAAATTAAAAATACCATCAGCAGGGCCATCGCAAACGCTGGTACCGCGGAAGTGGCCGTGCGTTTCTCCTGATACGCCTGAGCGGTCCAATCCAATTCATAACCTTCAGGTAAAGTCGCTTCGGCGATTTGTTCGACGACATCGAGAGCGTGACTCGAACTCACTCCTGGCGCAGCACTACCAATCACGCGTGAAGATAAAAATCCTTTATAACGATCCAACTGTTCTGCACCCGAAGTGGATTTAATTTTTACGAGCGTCGAAAGTGGTATCATCGTTCCGTCTTTGGCTCGCACGTGAACGTGCGCAATATCCTCAGGTGACATTCGCTTATCGGGCTCGGCCTGCATTAACACGCGATAGGTGCGACCCGAACGATTAAAGTCATTTACATAAACCGATCCAATGGTCGCCTGCAGCGCATCATAAATATCGGATAAATTAATACCCAGAGCCGCAGCTCTGACTTGATCCACTTCCGTTAAATACTGAGGAACGTTTGTACGGAAAAATGAATTTATGCCCGTTAATTCAGGGTTTTTACGCAACTCAGCTAATAACTTTTCCGTTACCTGACCGAGTTTGGCAATGCTGTCGTCATCTCTAGCTTGTAAGTAAAACTCAAAGCCACCTGCCGTACCAATACCTCGAATAGGTGGAGGATTAAATACCATACACATGCCTTGTGGATATTTCATACCGACACCGGAAAATACTCGCGAAAGTTCATCAGCACTTTTATCGCGCACCGACCAATCCTTGAGTGGCAAGAACATCGTACCCGAATTAGTTTTTTCTCCACCACCAATTAAATCGAATCCACTTATGGCAAAAACGTGACTAACCGCAGGCTTGTCAGTAGGAACAACTAAGAAATCTGGCACCAGTTTGGCCATGTACTCACGTGTACGCGTCACGCTTGCACCATCCGGCAAGGATACGCTCGCCACGAGATAACCTTGGTCTTCTACCGGCAAGAAACTGCGTGGAATTACTTTTATCAGTACGAAGTTAATTCCAATGATGAGGAAGAAAATGGCAAAGCCGGTGATTGGACGTGCGAGCAACCAACGAACCGTGCGATCGTGCCAACCAGCCACGGCTTTAAACATTTTTTCAAACCAAAGTAAAAATCCGCTTTTTTCGTGATTGGTCTTAGGCTTTAAAATCATCACACAGAGTGCAGGCGTCAGAGTCAGTGCGACGAATCCTGAAATCGTAACGGCGACTGCCACCGTCACCGCAAACTGTCGATAAAGTGCACCCGCAATGCCGCCCAAGAAAGCAACGGGAAGGAATACCGAGACGAGAACTAAAACAATGGCGATAATTGCACCCGACACTTCACGAATGGATTCAATCGCTGCATCAAAGGGAGTCATCCCCTGCTCCTCCATTAAACGTTCTATATTTTCTAGAACGACAATGGCATCATCCACGACGATACCAATTGCGATAACCATCGCGAAAAGGGTCAGTGTATTAATACCAAAACCGAAGACCCATAAGCCAGCAAAGGTTCCAATCAGTGAAACCGGTACAGCAATTAAAGGAATGAGTGTCGCGCGCCAGCTTCCTAAGAATAAAAATAATACTAAAACAAC
>CAIMFE010000221.1 GCA_903840235.1 uncultured Opitutia bacterium
ATGCTCGAGCAAAGCTTCGGCAATCTTGCGATGGGCGTCAGCGTGCTCAGCAATAATTTTTTCGGCGCGGGCATATTGCTCGCTGACAATTTTCGCAACGGCTTCGTCAATACGACGCGCGGTTTCATCGCTGTGCGATTGGGTGCGAGAAATTTCGCGACCCAAGAAAACCGTATCGGAATTTTCGTTAAAGGAAATAGGACCGAGCTCGCTCATACCCCAATCGCAGACCATTTGACGGGCCATGCGGGTGGCTTGTTTAATGTCTGAAGAAGCACCATTGGATACATCGCCGGTGACAACTTTTTCTCCCACACGACCAGCCATTGCGGTGCAAATATAAGTGAGTAAACGAGACTTAGAATATCCGAGAATGTCTTTCTTAGGAAGGAACATCGCCATGCCCAACGCGCGACCACGTGGAAGAATCGTCACTTTATGAATGGGCAACATACCATCATCAACGACGGCTTGAACAATCGCGTGACCCGCTTCGTGATACGCAGTGCTGCGACGATCTTCTTCATCCATCGCGCGACGACGCTCACGACCGTAGGCAATTTTATCGCGAGCTTCTTCGATGTCAGACATCTCAACCTTATCGCGATTGCGACGGCCGGCATGTAACGCACCTTCGTTTAGTAAATTTGCTAAATCAGCACCCGACATTCCGGTGGTGATGCGAGCGATACGATTTAAATCAACCGACGGAGCTAATTGAAAACGTTTAGCGTGCACCGCGAGCACCGCTTCACGACCTCTTAAGTCTGGTAAATCAACGAAGACTTGGCGATCGAAGCGACCTGGACGTAAGAGAGCTTGGTCGAGCACATCAGCACGATTAGTCGCACCGATAACAATGACGCCCGCCTGACCATCGAAGCCATCCATCTCAACGAGTAATGAGTTGAGCGTTTGTTCGCGCTCATCATTTCCACCACCAACACCGGCGCCACGTTGACGGCCAACCGCGTCAATTTCATCAATAAATACAATACAAGGAGCGAGCTTGCGGGCTTGCTCAAAAGTGTCGCGAACGCGAGCTGCGCCGACGCCGACAAACATTTCAACGAAGTCGGAACCGCTGATACTTAAGAAAGGAACTTTAGCTTCACCGGCGACGGCCCGCGCGAGCAGTGTCTTACCCGTTCCGGGAGGTCCAACCATTAAAATTCCTTTGGGAATAGACGCACCCATTTTGGTGAAGCGTTTGGGATCGCGGAGAAAATCGACAATCTCTTTAACTTCTTCTTTGGCTTCATCACATCCGGCCACATCTTTAAAAGTAGTGCCTTCATTTTCATTCGCATTTAAACGAGCACGTGATTTCGCAAACTGCATCGCACCCTTGTTCGCATTGCGTAAAAAGCGATACATCATATACAACACCAAGCCCGAAATCAGCAAGGTGGGCAGAACATTATAAAGGAACATCGTTAAGCCCGTCTGTTCTGGAACTTCTTTGAATGCGTCTTTGGCGACCGCACCACGCAGACCTTCAAATTCTTTTTCGGTTAAACGACCCTCGGCGAGGAAGCGCGTTTTATCATCAGCCGCTGCACCTTTGACGTCTAATTCTCCTGACACTTTATACCAGTTGTTGGAACCAGCGGTGGAGTCGGATTTGATAGAAATATTTTTTACCTTTTTCTCTTGGGCGAGAGAGAGGACTTCGGTCACGCTCAATTTCTGAACGCTATTGGCTGGAGGCGCACTGTAGTTAACTAGCAGGGCAACCAGTCCAATTAAAATGATCCATACGATTAAAGGTTTAGCTTTAACTCGATTGTTATCCTCGTTGTTATCTTGGCTCATCGGGGGAAGGTTTAGATTAAGCAGGGGTTAAGCCAAGTCAATCGGAGAGCCCCTTTAACGGGTCCATTTAACCTGTATAATTCCGCGGGCGGATTAGAAGGAACCCAGATAATTTCTTGATTTAAAAGAACAACGGGGAGGTTTTCGCGTAATTCTGACGGCACTTTTCTGTTAATTAAAAGATCCGACACCTTAGCCGTACCACTCGAGCCAAGAGGCTGATAGCGGTCCCCTTCCATTCTCCCCCTCCAAGAAATTGCACCAACCGCCGCAGGTGACAAATAGACTTCTTTGGTGGGCGGAATGTCCCCCCGTGACAATTTTGCCCAGAGGTTTTCGTCCACAGTCACGACTTCGGCCAACAAACCGGTTTCTCCATCGAGCACGCCTAATGTCAGTCCGCGCATTTGCGTTCCTAACGGAGCCAAGGCTTCGGGGGTTAAAAAGCATTTTCCATTTTTAATTTTAACTAATTTTGAAAGTACCGACATCTGTACGTCGGTGCCGGCGCATAAGTGTTTTACTAAAAGTTCCAAGGAGGCACCTTGCACGGCACCCAATCCACACTCCTGCAGAAATTCATGGATCACCACGTAAGCCAAGGCCACTGGGCGATTTTTCAGAGTACTCACATCCAAAACTCCGTCCGCATTTTTTACGCAGCCTAAATCTTTAGCCCAAGTTAATAAGGCCGTGCGCGCTTGTTCAATAATGTCAGCCGATTGAGCAAAGCCTTTAGTGTAATCCGGACCGAGAGCTTCTTCGGCGTTTTGATTTAACCATCGACGAATCCGATTACGCTTAACGATAGGCAGTTGGTTAGTGGCATCCTCTCGCCAGGGAATGTCCACACGTTGCAGGCCTTCTAAAATATCCTTCTTGCCCAAACGAGCGGCAATCAGGGGCCGATAACGCAAGTGTCCGTCACGAAAATTCTGTAAGACACGCGGGGCCGAAAGACCCGTCAATCCAGCTCCACGAGCCAGTCTCATTAATAATGTTTCCGCGACGTCATCGAGATGGTGTGCCGTACAAATAATATTGAAGGCGTGAAGTTTTCTCTGCTCAGCGAAAAAAGCATTTCGGGCTTCACGCAATGTAGCTTCGGAAGCAGGACCTTCTTCCGTTCTGCGACCGAGATAACACGGAACGGCCAAGCACTGACAGACCTCCTTCACGAATAAGGCATCGTGAGTGGATTCGATTCCGCGCGCGGCGTGATCAAAGTGTAAGACCAATAAATTGGGACGAATCGCAGGATTCACCCAAAGTGCACACAATAAATAAATCGAGTCCGCACCACCCGAGACTGCGACCGCAACTTTTTTACCTAAGAGCGAACTAGGCAGTGACAATTCGGGTAATTGTGACGCCGTGACTTTGATTTTTTGTAATGAAGCAGGAGTTAAGAACACTTTAGAATTTAATAGTGTCCTTGCCGTACCATCTGCGCAGGGCTTCAGGAACAACGACACTGCCATCGGGCTGTAAATTATTTTCAAGAATCGCCGCTAACACGCGAGGTAAGCCCAGGCCGGAACCATTTAAGGTATGAACGTATTCTACTTTTCCGTCTTTAGGACGATAGCGAATACCGGCGCGACGTGCCTGGAAATCAGTGAAATTAGAGCAGCTGGAAACTTCTAACCAGCGCTTCTGACCGCCCGCCCAAACTTCGAGATCGTATTGTTTGCTATGCGAGAAACCAATGTCGCCAGCACAAATCAATAAGACGCGATAAGGTAAATTTAATTTCTGTAAAATGCGCTCAGCGTCACCGCGTAATTTTTCTAATTCATTAAATGATTCACTGGGATGCGTCCATTTAACCAATTCTACTTTATCGAATTGGTGCAGACGATTCAGTCCACGTACGTGAGCCCCCCAACTACCCGCCTCACGACGGAAGCATGGTGTATAACCTACGCGTTTTACGGGCAACG
>CAIMFE010000222.1 GCA_903840235.1 uncultured Opitutia bacterium
GCCCTCGAGTAAGCCTTCTTGTGATTTCCAGAAATTATTAAAGCCCAACTCTTCGACTTGAGCAACGGAGAAGCGGTAATTATTTTCGGTGTAAAGTTTGCAATCGGCGCGGACCGCGGCGTCAGCAGACATATTAGCGAGCACGGATCCAGTATTGAAAATCATATCGGCCAGTGCCCTTGCGTCGGTATCAGCTAAACGTGAAAGCCAATTGAGTAATTCCGAATCAAGAGGCGTGGTCGTAGGACTTTGCAACAGGAGTGTGTCCGAAATAATACCACACATCATCAATCCAGCAATTTGCGGCGATGGCTTCAAATTGGCGGTGCGGAACATGTCCGCGATGATCGAACAGGTAGAACCTAAGGGACGATTAACGAAAAGAATCGGCTGATTGGTGTGTGGATTGCCTAAGCGGTGGTGGTCGATGACTTCGGCGATTTCCACTTCGTTAGCACCGTCGACCGCTTGGGATAATTCATTGTGATCCACTAAAACTAGGCGATGGTGCACGGGTTTTAAGATATCGGACTTACTAAAAACACCAATGAGTTTACCGTCTTCATTCACCACGTGGCAAATGAGGGCGTTGGATTGGATGATTCTACGTTTGGCGACAGAAAGTTTTTCTTGAGCTTGGAAGAGGGGGGCGTCGCGTTGAATTAAATTTCCAATCAAGGTAGCGGCACGCACGGCCCAAGCGGTGGTCGCACTATCGGTATCAGCATAAACCACGGAAACTTTTTTCTCTTCGGCCAGAGTGATACACTCTTTCGACATTTGGTGTCCGCCAGTGACGATAATTAATCGCACGCCCATTTCGATGGCGCGCTGATGAACATCGTTACGATCGCCGACGACGATAATACTTTTATTAGTAGGAATACCTTCTTTGGTCGCGGATTTGCCAAAGGATTCTAATTCCATCGCCGCCACGCGCACGTATAGTTCGTCGATTTGGGTGGAACCAAAAATGGCGACCGCTTTCCCTTTAATCGATTGGACAATGGCATCAATGGAACTCGTCACTTTGCGCATCGAAGTGGCCAGTTTGGGTTTAGGAATAAAGTAATCACCTAACGCAAAGATAGAAACGTAGCCCTCAAGTTGGCCCTCACGTCCGATTACGGGCAAAGCACGCAAGTCATGTTCATCGAGTATTTCTAGAGCTCGTGCACAGGTGTCATTAATCGAAACGACAAACGGATTCGTTTGCATGATGTCTTCGACCCGTGGATTTACGTCACCGACAAACACCGGAAGACTTACGCCGAAACGTTGAAGGATGGCGTCGATGCGGGCATTGGAATTTCCACAGCGAGCGGCGACATAACCTTTTTGCCCAGAAGCTTCTTTGAATGATGCGTAAGCAATGGCAGAGCAGATAGAATCGGCATCAGGGTTTTTATGCCCAATCACATACGTAGGCGCATTGGCACGTGCGAAAGTTGAAGGGATGGGGGGCGGAACGGACATGGGCTAAACTAAAGGGCGATAAATACACCTAATACGAGAATGTCTCAGTGGAAAGAGTGAATTCTAAATGAGTGTAAAAGAAGCCAGCCGAGTTAGCGACATCTCGGTGACAAGGGCAGGTAAACTTTCTGACTTAACTTAGACCTATTGCGCGAAGGGGTAGTCGGTGTATCCTTTGGGCCCGGCTGCATAAAAGGTCGATTCATCGGGCGCATTCAGTGCTAAATTCTTTTCGAGGCGATGGGGTAGGTCGGGATTAGCGAGGAAGGGTACGCCATAAGCGATCGCGTCCGCCCAGCCGTCTTTAATGGCCTGTTCGCCTTGTGCTCGGTCAAATCCACCCGCGGTAATCATCACGCCTTTGAAGCAGTGACGTAGCTCTTTGGGTCCGACTCCATCCTTGGCGCCGTGCGCAACATCCTGTGCAGTGACGCGAGTGACGTGGGCGTAGGCGATTTCTAATTTCGAAAGTTCACCGAGCACATAACTGAAGGTGCGTTGCGGATTGCTGTCGTGCATGTCATTGAAGATTCCACCGGGAGAAAGACGCACACCCACGCGATCGGCGCCCCAGATAGAAATAACGGCACCAGTAACTTCTAATAAGAGTCGGGCACGATTTTCAACCGAGCCACCATAATTATCGGTACGTGTATTAGAACCGTCTCTTAAAAATTGATCGAGTAAGTAACCATTGGCGCCGTGAATTTCTACGCCATCAAAACCAGCCTCTTTAGCTAAACGAGCACCGCGTACGTATTCTGCAACCACACCAGGTATCTCTTCGGTTTTTAAAGCACGAGGTACAACGTAATCGGCCATTTCTTTTCCGGTCCAAACTTGTCCTTTGGGTTGGATCGCTGAAGGCGCAATGGGCAGTTCGCCATTGGGTTGATAGGCGGGATGTGAAATACGACCAACGTGCCAAAGCTGTAAGAAAATTTTTCCACCTTGAGCATGCACGGCAGAAGTTACTTTTTTCCAACCGGCTACTTGTGCCTCGGTATAAATTCCAGGTGTGTTAGGATAACCATGTCCGTGCGCAGATACGGTAGTCGCTTCAGAAATAATAATTCCAGCACTCGCCCGTTGAGCGTAGTATTCCGCATTGAGATCAGTGGGAACATTGCCTTCACCTGCACGTGTACGGGTGAGTGGTGCCATGAGTACACGATGCGGAATCGTCAGTGCACCGACTTTGAGAGGGGAAAAGAGTAAGGACATTTGTCGCGACTCTAGGTCCGAATGTAATTTTAGCAAGAAGCCACGACCAAATTTATTGGTTCATGTGTAATCACCCCTTGTCACCTTGTCACCGTGCCCACATGTCCCCTCGCGACCAAAGGTCGCGCTTAGTGATGCCCGTGCTGTTGGCGCTCTGCTTCCGCTTTTTTCTTATCCCACTTATAATGCGAGTCAGGTAAAGTTCCGCCGAGTTCGTAAAGTTTTTCTTTATTATTAACCATTTCTTCGCGGGTCTTGCCGGTCATGGAGTACTGACCTTGAAGCCAGATGGCTTCTTCAGGACAGACCTCTTGGCAGAGTCCGCAATAAATGCAGCGCAGCATGTTGATTTCGAATTCCTTCGGCGCTTTTTCAACGTGGTTATTATCCGCTGTTTCTAAAATTTCACCCGGAGTGATACGAATGGCCTTTGGTGGACAAACGAACTCACAAAGCTGACACGAAACACATTTTTCACGACCGTGTGGATCGCGTACGAGTGTGGGAACTCCGCGATATCCGGCAGGAATAACGGGACGTTCGTCAGGGTATTGTAAGGTTACAGGCGGCTTTACTAAATTATCCCAAGTCACTTTAAGTCCCGCGATGATTTGCGGAAGATAAGTTTTCTCCGCGAAGGAGAGGGGACGACGTTCAACGATTTTTATAGCCATTTTATTTAGCCTTTTACGGCGTACCAGATGAAATAGACGAGGAGATTAACTACAGCTATGGGCAGGAGAACTCTCCAGCCAATTCGCATAACTTGGTCGTAACGAAAACGTGGAACTGTCCAGCGCACCCACACAAAGAAGAATAAGAAAGCCGCTAGCTTTAAGAAGAATGAGCCGAGTCCCAAAAGTGTTGCGAAGATACCTGTGCCCACCGTTGGCAACCAAGGTAAGATGTGCCATCCGCCTAAGAACATTAGGATAAAGAGCGATGAGCCGATGACCATGTGGCTATATTCTGCGACGAAGAAGAGACCGAATTTAAACGCGCCGTATTCGGTATGGAAACCGCCGACGAGATCGGTTTCTGATTCAGGCATGTCGAACGGATGGCGATTAGCTTCAGCAAAAACACAGATAAGGAAAATCAGTGCAGCGACGGGGTGATACAAAATATTCCATGCACCCGTTTGTGCTTTAACCATCGAAACTAAACTGAGCGCGTTATTTTGGTCGGGCGTCGCCGTTGCTAAAAATACAGTCAACACCGACAAGCCCATCGCCAATTCGTAGGAGATTAATTGCGCGGAACCGCGAATGGCACCGAGGAATGGGTATTTAGAATTCGCTGCCCAACCAGCTAAAGCGATGCCGTAAACGCCGAGTGAGCTAATCGCGAACATGAACAGAACTCCGATATCAGCACCAGGACAGAGGGTGATGATTTGTCCGCTCGGTAATTCTCCAAAAGGCAACATCACCAATGAAATCAGTGCCGGAGCTAAGGCGATGCACGGTGCTAGAATATAAAAAGTTTTACGAACGTGGCCAGGGAGTGCGTCTTCTTTAAAGAGGAACTTTAAACCGTCGGCTGCAGGTTGAATAAAACCACCACGCATTAAGACATTTCCGAAAAATGGAATCCACGCAATGAGTGGATGGTTGGTGCGATTGGGTCCGACGCGACCTTGAATCCATGCCGAAGCTTTGCGCTCAAGTAAAACGGAGTAGGCCGCAATCGACATTAAAATAACGATGACCGTGAGTCCGCGTGCTGCGGTGTAGTACCACGCAGGTGAGAGAACGAGATCGTTGAGGATTTGTTCGATCATTTTAGGCGTTGGCTCCTACGGGTGCAAATTTAAGGAGACGTCCTTCGGGGAAGGTGACGCTCGACCACTTTGAACTATCGATCACGACGCCGTCTTCAGGAATTTTTCCGTGTGCTAAGCCTGCAAGTGCGGGCACGTGCTGTGCTAATTCTTTCCAAAGTGAATCCACATTTAGACCAGCAAAACGGGCTAAATATGAACTGTCGGGTAAGGTTCCGGCAGGACCAGGAATCGCTTGCACGAAAGATTGAAGACGGAATTGGCAGTTAATAAATGAACCGCTTCTTTCGAAAACTGTTAAACCAGGTAAAACAACTTCAGCGGCGTCACTCGTAGCATTTTTATGTGTAGCAATCGTAACAACGCGGACCTTTGAAAGTAATTGTGCTGAGAGTCCGAGCGTTGTGACATCTTCACGGCAGATGAGTAATGATTTTACTTTTCCTGATTCGATATCGGACGAAAGCGCTTTTAAATCAACCGACGCACTTTGGGTTAATCCGGTCACGAGAGAACCACGGAAGTTAGGAGTGTGATCTTCAGAAATTAACATCCCGTCCCCTTTACCCGTGTGTGCGGGAACATAGGTTTTAGCACTGTGTTTCTTGGCTAAATCGGACAGTAGGTATTGTTCCTCAACGGTGAGATGTCCGGATCCGACAATCGCTAAATGGCCTGACTTAATAATTTCGGATGCAGTATTGAAAGCGACATCGAGA
>CAIMFE010000223.1 GCA_903840235.1 uncultured Opitutia bacterium
GGGGAGCGTCTGGTTTTATTGAAAGACAAACGCGTGATGATTTTATGGGGCCTGCGGGATTTCTGTTTCGACCAAACCTTTTTAGCCGAGTTCGAACGTAGATTTCCTCACGCACAGAAGTTAATTTTTAGCGAAGCTGGACACTATGTTTTGGAAGATGCCGGCGACGCAGCCATCGATCCAGTAGTTCAATTTTTCTTGAACGCTTAAAGTAATCGGGAAAGAGGTGTAAAATGAGTGTAAAATAGGGTGTTTATACCCTGTGAATAACCCATTTTGGGGTTTTCATAAGTATCTTATAATCAAGTACTTAAAAATGCTAAAAAACCTCACATTTTGAGTGTTTTCCTATTGCAGATTGGTTTGTGAAAAACAGACTAAAAAAACCTTAAATTACTAGGCTACAAAACTATCTTTTATCACACAAAAAATGAGCGAAAATTCTGAAAAAACTGGTCCCACTGGAAAGCACACAGGCAAAGCATCATACGATGCCGTAGACATCAAGAGACTGAAAGGTTTGAAGGCCGTGCGCGAGCGACCAGGTATGTACATTGGTGATACAAATGAAACAGGTCTGCACCACTGCGTTTACGAAATTGTCGACAACTCGATCGACGAAGCGCTCGCTGGATATTGCCACAATATCAAAGTAGAAATTCACACCGACGGATCGCTCTCCGTTGAAGATGATGGTCGCGGTATTCCGGTCGCCATGCACCCAGAAGAAAAAATTCCTACGTTAGAATTAGTTTTAACCAATCTTCACGCAGGCGGAAAATTTGATAAAGGAGCTTACCAAGTTTCGGGCGGATTAAACGGCGTCGGTGCCAAGTGCGTTAACGCTCTCTCCGATAAATTTACTGCTGAAGTCAGTCGCGAAGGTGAAGTTCACCAAATGAAATTCTCGCGCGGCGAAGTCACCCAACAAATCAAGGTCATCGGAAAAACCAAACGCACCGGAACAAAAATTACGTTCCACCCCGATCCAGAAATCTTCGTCGCAACTCAGGAATTTAAGTACGACACCTTAGTTCGCCGTATGCGCGAATTAGCGTTTTTAGTCCCTGGAATCACAGTGGAAATGAAGGACCACCGCACGAATCGTGCTGATAAATTTGAGTTTAAAGACGGTATCGCCGAGTATGTTTCTTTCTTAAATGTAAACGAAGAGCCGCTCTTCAAGGAGCCTATTTTAATTTCTGCGGAGGTTGATTTCACTGACTTAGAAAATCCTCGCGTGATGGCGGAAGGTGAAAAACCTAAGCCTAACCAACGTCGCATGACCGTCGACGTCGCTCTGCAGTACAACGACCGTTACGACGAAATGGTTTTCTGTTATGCGAATTTAATTAATCAGCCTGAAGGCGGTACGCACTTGTCTGGTTTCCGCTCCGCCCTCACTCGCGTGATTAATCACTACGCTAAATCCAATAACTTAATTAAAGACAAAGATGCTAAATTGAGTGGTGATGACATGCGTGAAGGTTTGGTTGCCGTTATTTCGGTCAAGCACCCTGACCCAAAATTCCAATCACAGAATAAAACTCGTCTAACCAATCCCGAAGTGGAAGGCATCGTGACTTCGGTTGTCGGCGAACAATTGAAATATTATTTAGAGCGCGATCCTAAGACCGGTCGTCGCATTGTCGACAAATGTTTGAACGCCGCTCGTGCGCGTGAAGCTGCACGAAAGGCCCGTGAAACCGTACGTAAATCAGCGATGTCTTCCGGCGGCCTGCCTGGAAAGTTAGCTGACTGCTCCGAGAGTGATCCATCCGTTTGTGAGTTATACATCGTCGAAGGTGACTCTGCAGGTGGTTCTGCAAAACAAGGTCGCGATCGTCGCTACCAAGCGATTCTCCCGATTAAAGGTAAAATCTTAAACGTCGAAAAAGCACGTATCGACAAAATCTTATCCAACGAAGAAATCCGTACTATCATTACAGCTTGTGGTACAGGTATTGGTAAGCACGAAGGCGATGGCGCGTTCGATGTTACCAAGTGTCGTTACCATAAGTTAGTGATCATGACGGACGCGGACGTGGACGGTTCACACATTCGTACTCTCTTACTAACATTCTTATTCCGCCAAATGCCTGGTTTAATCGAAGCAGGCTATGTGTATATTGCACAACCCCCGCTCTATCGTATTAAACGTAAGAAGCGTGAGCAGTACGTGGACAACGACCCCGATTTAAATCGCATCCTTCTTGAATTAGGTTCGGAAGATGTA
>CAIMFE010000224.1 GCA_903840235.1 uncultured Opitutia bacterium
CTCGATAATTTGGTAGCGTCTCTTCCGCCGCAGCTGAGTCCACGACGATTCTCGTTACAAACGTTGGCGACGATTGTATTGTTCGTTGTATTGCCGGTTACTTCTTCATTCCAGACGTGAACCGCGGAATTAAGATTTCCGTTTAACTCATTACCAAAAACGATGTTGTTATGGGAGGCTTCTTCGATGAACACACCATGGCGTTTATTTTTAACCGAGGTGTTAAAAACACAGATGTTAAACTTGGCCCCTGCATCGAGATCAATGCCGTCTTTACCACTGGTTTCGAGACAGTTCTCGATTGCCAAGACAGGTCCGCAGACGTGTGCCCAAAGAGCGCGTCCGTTATTATTGGAGAAACTACTCTTTGCTACGATGAGTCGGGATTTACTATTTCTAAATTTGGTATAGACCCCATCACGTGCGCCATTATAAATGGTCACATCTTCAATCACGCCATGATCGGATTTACCCGATGAAGATCGGATGCAGTAAAAAATTTTCCGATTACAATCGAGTTTACCGCCGGAGACCGCGCCGTAGCCTTCTTTCGGAAATTCAATTAATTGGGTGGGCTTTTCACCTTTAACATAGGGTGGGTTGGTGGGGCTGTCCACGTCAGCAAAGATGGTGCCATCAAGGATGACACAACTATTTGTTGGCATGCTTAAACCTTCGGGCGTGCGTGAGGCGAAATTACCTTTGAGGTGAATGACAATGAAATCTTGGGGGTGCTGAGCCCGTGCTTCATCAGCTTGTTTCTGTGCTGAACTTAAATCCGGCCATTTTTGGGTATCCGCACCTTTGTCGCCTTTGATCTCTAAATCAAATCGTCCCATGCCAGGCAGAATCTTACTGTCTTTATGTGGATTTTTTTGGGTGGGAGGGTTGAAGACAATGAGGGTTGGTTCGTTGCTGGTTTTCAGATTAGGATTCTTGTAGATAAAATGATTCGCAGGGGAGTTAGCCGCCGTGGAAATCTTACCCGTGGTAGTGTTGTCAAAGAGGGTGTGTTTTTCGCCTTCTAACTTAATGAGAACTTCATTGCCCTGATTTTTATTTTGCGAAATGAAGGCTAATTTACTTTCCGCCGTGGTCTCCACAGCAGTCAGGCAGTTAACAAACGTGTTGCGCACAAAAGCCGCATTTTCTTCGCTAAAATGGAAGGCTTTGACCACGTTATTAAAGTTGTTACCTGCCAGGGTGGCGTTGGGTGAATTGACGGTAATTCCCGTGCCTGTAATATCTTTAAACGAATTATCGAGTGCCACGAAGCCATTGATTTTATTAGCAATTAGGGCGTTTTCAATTTTCAGGAATTCACAGCGTGTGACCGCACAAGCTTCATGAATCAAGGTATTTTGTTCGCTTTCGATTTTAATGCCCACGGACAGATTTTCGAAATGTAGCTGGTCGATATTCACGCGTGAACTTTTGCTGATGATAATGCCGGTAGTCACTTTCCCGTTTCCTTTTAAGATACCACCTTTTTTGGACTTACTATAAAGGTTCAAGTTCTCACTTTCTGAGATTTTAATTAAGCTTTCTGCGGTGGTTTTTTCATCCGCTACAATGCTGGATCCTTCGGCGAACTCTAAAAAGTTTTTTGTACCGAGGACTAAAGGGGCAGCTTTAACGGTTAGTTTACCTTTAAGCACGAACACCCAAACGGCTTCAGGGTTCTCTAATCGGCAGTTCTCAATTTGGTTTTGGGCTGCTTCCACGCTCACCGTATTTAAGTCTACTTTTTTCAGAACTTCCTTCGGGTGGATAGCAAAAGTTGCATTAGGCTCCCGATAGAATTTATCGGAAATAACTGGATTGATTTCCACGGCGAGCAAGGAGGTGCTCAGCCAAAGGAGAGAGAGAACGAGGCGCATGGGTTTTAAATGGGATTTGGGTTGGTAGATGCAAGCCATTCGACTGCATTTTTGCGGATTTGTTCCCCTTTCAATTGCCGTCAATTATTTCGGCTCTTTGGCGTAGGTTTTACCCGTCGCACTGAGCGACTTTCCAGAATCATCATATAGACACGATGTGCCTTCGCTCGAGCTATGCCACGCGTACCGCTGCACCCAAGGGGTTTTCTCCATCCAACGTGTGACCTCCGCAATAAATTGATTCACCTCTTTTTGACTAAATTTTTTCGGATCTGATTTGGAGGACTCCGAGGTTTGGCAGGCAAACTCGGTAATCCATAATGGCAAATCATAGGCTTTATAGATGGCTTCCATGTCATCGATAAATTTTTTGGAATTGGCGCCCTTGTACCAATGAACCGCAATCGCATCAACCTTGGGCTTGGCTTTCATAAAGTCAGGCAACCAATCGCCATTAATCGGATCTTTGCACATCGCAGGCCCTACGACGAATTTTCCTTTCATTGTTACCTTCGACCAATTGGCTAAACCTTCTTTGACGCTAATGTTATCTTGCTTGGGGTGATCCGGCTCATTGTAGCCAAGAATAAAATCGCCGCGTCCCAGACTCGTGGCCGTTTTGCCGGCACGAATCATCGGAATGAACTCGATGTTAGTATTAAATTTCGAATTGGTCGTTTGCCAATTATAGAACCAGGCAACGTTGAGTTCCTTGAGTTCGTTCAGTCCAAGCCAATCGGGAAATCTTCCGAGACCTACGCCTTTTTTCACGCTGATAATTTTCTCTGCTTTAGGTATGGATTCCGCTGCAGAGAGGGCAGTACCTAGCAAAACTAAGCCAAAGAAGATGAAGGCAGAATAGATTTTATTCCGCATGAAAAGTTATTTTTTACCGTAGCCAGCTTCTGGTTTTCCGTCCGAGCTGAGCTGATTGACTGACCAAAGTAATCCACGTGTGATAAAATCTAGATAACGATCATCACCAACCGTTTTGCTGTCATGTCCAAGCGTCGTGCTGAAGATACGAGTTTTATTAGGCCCGTACAGATTCGTCCATGCGATGATTGCCTCCACTTTACTTTCTACACCAGTTTTTTTATCCTTCACCATTTGGCTACCGCGTACCAAGGGAGTGATTTGAAAGATTTTAATGTTATTGTAGAGCTCTTCGTTGGGGACCGTGGTCCAGTCAGTTAAACCTTTGGTGATGGGACTTTCTTGATTAGAGAATGAAATATCTAAGGCCAACTTGGGGCCGTGTCCGTTGGACTGTAGGCCGATCATCTCGTACCAGTGTGCGTTATCGGCGCCTTCGGTGACAGGTTCTTTGTAATTGCCCCAGCGATAACTGTGCATTCCACAATGAAGGTTAACGGCGGGTTTTCCGTCGCGGTGAGCTTTTAAAATATTTTCAACGTATGCTGGCTCAGTGACATCGGCCGCACATTCATCATGGATAATCACATCATAGGCATCGGCCCAGTTCGGTTTTTTATAAGCTTCAAAAATAGGCTTCGTGCCCTTGGTGTCATTATAAGCGATTTCTACGGTGGCATTAATCCGGGCTTCGATACCATTTTTAATCAGATCTTTTTGGGTCGCATAGTCGTGGCAACATCCACCAATCACTAATAGAACTTTAATCGGCTTGGTTGTTTCCTCGGCCAAGCAGTTGACCGCACAGAAAGCCATTAAGCAAACCGCGACGATTTTTTTATAGAGGGATAACATAATTATTTGGGGGTAGAAACCTTAGCAGGCTTTAAAGGGAAGTCATCACCATGCACCATTTCGCCTCCACTGTGAGCGGCATAGAACAGCGTGATAATCGCGATAAATTGGACAATCAGACGAACCATGCGTGATTTGTGAAGGCAGTACCAGGAGATCGATGCCCAGCACGATGTACCAAGGCCTGCATAGAGATGGTCTTGTAACTCGGCTCCTTCAAATCCATTGAAGTGTCCGTAAATGATTCCGAGCAGGGCAGCAATCCAGGCGCTCACCGCTCCGGCCATACAAAGTCTGCGTGTACCGATTTGAGCCGCTTCAGTATTATCGAGTAACTCAAAGAGTGGGACGATGAGTAAAAATGCGATAGGCAAGTGCAGAGCTAAAATATGAAAATTACCTAAGATGGAAATAAGCGCTGGCCCGCGGGTTTGTCCATCGGCTGGCAAAAAGTTCATTGCCGCAAACAAAACTAAATTCGGCGCAATTGCTAAAAATAACCTTAGCCAAGTATTGATAGCGTGTCGCTCACTCATGGGGTATTTAATATTTAATTTCTATAAGATTAAAGGTCAACCGCCGAAGAAATAAAAAAAGCCTGCACGTGGCAGGCTTTGTAGATGAATGACGAATTTTACTTCGCCAATATCCACGCCTTCAATTTAGCCAATTGCTCTGTGGTCAGAGGTTCGCTTTTAGATTTCTTAGGGGGCATGGCATGCTCTTCATCACGCGCCGTTGCGCCAAGGTAGGATAGGCGATAAAGTGAACTTTTTTCTGGATCGCCCCAGGTGATTCCTTTGCCGTCTTCTTTCCCGCCTTTTTCTAATCCTTCAAGCGTGGTCGCATTGAATCCTCCCTTAGGTTTTTTTCCGTCTTTACCGTGGCAGCCGATGCAACTCTGATCCATCATCGGTTTGATTTCTTTCGTGTAGGTCGCTTGTCTTGGATTTACCTTAGGGTCATCTGCCGCAACGAGTACAGAAGCTGAAATGAATAGGGCTAGAACGGACAGTCGTTTCATGGGGTTTGTTCATGAGTATTAACCCCTAGTTTGGTCAAAAGTTCCAGATAAAACGCTAATTTTTCACTGCCCAGGGGAGGAAAGTGCTCTGTAGGCGTTCCGGTACCACCGCAACAATCCGCGTGCCTATTTCATCAGCCTTAGCGGAGAGAATCGACGCCGAAGCGTATAACTTGGAAAGTTGGCTATACTCAGCGTGAGGGATAAAAAGATTTAACTTTAAATCATTTTCTGACGCACAGTCTTCGAGTGTTTGTAAGAGTCTTGGTAGCCCTTCGCCTGTAATGGTGCTGATGATGATAGCTCCCGGGTGTGCCGCAATGGCCTCGGCCCGCGTGGCCTCATCAACCAAATCCGCTTTATTCAAAAGGGTAATGATCGGTCGATCACCCGCTCCGATATCCATTAAGACATTCAAAGTGGTTTGCGCGTGTTTGACGCGTTCAGGGGACGATAGGTCGACGACGTGAATTAAATAATCAGCCTGCACGGCTTCTTCTAAAGTCGCTTTAAAAGCTTCTACGAGTTGGTGAGGGAGGCGACGCACAAAGCCCACGGTATCAGTTAAAAGCAGTGCTCGCCCTGATGGTAATTTTAATCTTCGCGTTGTCGGATCCAAGGTCGCGAACAATTTATCCTCTGCTAAAACGTCCGCACCAGTCAGACGATTGAGTAGCGAAGATTTTCCAGCATTCGTGTACCCCACAATGGAAAAGGTGGGCAATGGAATGCGGTGACGTTGTTTGCGTTGCGTCGCACGTTGCGCTACAACCGCCGCAAGGTCACGACGTACTTTCGCAATCTTATCACGGATTTTCCGTTGATCCATTTCCATCTGGGTTTCACCCGCGTCACGCTGCATCGCACCACCGCCACGTTGACGGTCCAAGTGCGACCACAATCTTTTTAATCTTGGGAGTTGTTGTTGTAATTTAGCTAATTCAACCTGCAAAACTGCCTCTTTGGTCTTCGCCCGAGTGACAAATATATCTAAGATGATTTCTTGCCGATCGATGGCCTTGAGTCCGCCCGAATCTTTTTCCCAATTGCGTTGTTGGGCAGGCGTGAGTGCATCGTCGAAAATAATCAGGCCACACTCTTTAGATTTAGCGAGCGCGACAATTTCCTCCATTTTGCCCGAGCCCACTAAGTGCCTTGGACTCTCTTCGCGAATTTTAGCGACGACCGCGTCGCGAATTTCAACCCCAAGATTACTCACGAGCTCATGAAGTTCGTTGAGTAAGGCTTGAGCTTCTTCGGTGGTGTCTTCCTGTCGTTGTAAACCAACCAGAATTGCTCGATTGCTCCGAGCAATGACTTCTGGATCGTACGGATCGAGGGCTTTAGGTTTTTCGTCAGCCACTAAAAATTAAATCAGACCGAGTTGCATTTTGCCGTCTTCGGAAATCATCGACTGTGTCCAAGGTGGATCCCAAACGATACTTACTTGCGCACGATTCACGCCGGGCACCGTTAAAATTCGATTACGTGCATCTTCGGCAATGACTGGGCCCATGCCACAGCCTGGTGCTGTAAGAGTCATGGCCACCGTGACGCTATGCTTGTCGGGCGAACCATCAATGGATTCAACCTGCAAGGAATAGACCAAGCCTAGATCAACAATGTTGACGGGGATTTCAGGATCAAAAACAGTTTTAAGCTGAGTCCAAATGGTTTCATCGCTGGGCTTGCCTTGGTGTCCAGGGTGCTCGGCTGTTCCGATAGAACCATGCGCATCGGTCTTACCTTCCGCTTCATTGGAATCGGTAGGAATGGATTCGCTCAGTGAATCGGCATCAGAACCACGAATACGGAACATACCAGAATCACAGACGACAGTGAAATTTCCACCCAGACGATGAGTGATGCTGACCTTGGTGCCGGCAGGGAGGACGGCAGGTTCGCCCGCAGGGATGACGGTGGCCTGCACATCACGCGTGAGGGTACGGTCGTGGGGACTCGGAATGTGACGCTGGCCTGTGGTGTCTTCGGACATATTAGGATTGATGAAATTTTTGACGGAACATTTCTCTTACGACCGAGGCAGATTCTTCGTCATCTACTTTGGATAAAACTTCTTCGAGGAAACCTTCGGCCAGTAATTCTTGAGCCACCGAGAGGGGAATGCCACGAGCTAAAAGATAAAAGAGTTCTTCCGGATTTACTTGGCCAGTGGTCGCACCGTGCGAACATTTTACGTCGTTCGCTTCGATTTCTAAACCAGGCATCGAATCGGCTTCCGCTTCGCCCGAGAGCAAGAGATTGCGGTTGGTTTGATACGCGTCCGTTTGCTGAGCGTCGGGCGCAACTTTGATCAGACCCGAGAAAATGGTTCGAGATTTACCGAGTAACACATTCTTAAAGAGTAAATCTGACTTCGCTTTGCCAGCATTGTGGATTTGCAAAGTACGTTGATCAAATTCTTGTTCACCTGTCGCGACGCTAATTCCGTAGAGTCGAACATCGGCACCAGGACCTTCAATACGCACGGTATTTTCAAGACGTGCACGACGACTGCCCAGCGCGGCATTGACCGATGAAATGAGTGAGTCCTTCGCACCGCTAGTATTAGCGATTTCGAAAGACTGAGTTTCCTGGCTCCAACCTTGAACGGAGAAGCGAGAAATATTGGCACCCGAGCCAGCATAAAGATCGGCGGCTGAAATGGCTAAGGCCTTCATGTTTGGCTTAGCGCTTAAATTATATTCGTGGACAGATACTTTTGCACGATCATCAGCGATGACTAAGGTGTGAGGGAAGATGGCGACTCCTTCAGTGAGCGTCCAATTGACGGACACGAAAGGCTGTTTGATTTCTACACCCTTAGGCACATGAAGAACGTATCCAGACTGAAGGTACGCTTGGTGGAGTGCTAAAAACTTCGCACCGCCTAAACCCGCTTCGTGTTTTAATAAAAATTCCTTTAACAGAGCAGGGTGGTGTTTGAGTGCGTCTTCGAGTGATTCGAATTTCACACCTTGTGCGGCGAGCTCGGCACTGATGGCGGGACGAAGGACGCAATGTCCGTCGACGTGGATGATGAGTCCGGCAGGTCGGGAAATAAAATGCGACTGCGCAATGAACTGATTTACTTCGTCTTCACTGGGGATTTTTCCGATGTGATAGTTTTCTAAATTAAGTGTACGGGTATCGGAATAGCGCCATTTTTCATCAGTACGAATGGGCATAGGCAGGGCGGTGAATTTTTCCCATCCCTTTTGTTTTAATTGGACAAACCAGTCGTGACCGACCTGTGCTTGCGACAGATTCTTCTGGGTGGCCTGATCGAGAATATTACCGGCGGAAGTAGAGAGAGTAGTCATAATTATCCAACGGACCCTTCCATTTGTAATTCAATCAGACGTTTTAATTCTACCGAGTATTCCATCGGGAATTCTTTAACTAAATCATTTACGAATCCGTTGACCGCGAGGGACATCGCTTCGCCTTCCGAGAGTCCGCGCTGCATCATATAGAAAATCTGTTCAGCTGATACTTTGGAAACACTGGCTTCGTGTTGCACGAAGTTTTTCTGTCCGCGAACGGAGATGGCAGGATAAGTATCCGTGCGACTATGCTCATTAATTAAGAGCGCGTCACACTCGGTATTATTTTTGCAGTTTCGTAAAGTCTTCGGCATGTGCACGAGGCCACGATAGGTCGAACGGCCTGTGCCAACTGAGATAGACTTAGCGATGATGTTAGAAGTAGTTTCATCGGCGGCGTGAATCATTTTCGCGCCGGTGTCTTGGTGCTGTCCGTCATTAGCTAAAGCAATCGAGAGAACTTCACCACGGGCACGTTTTCCGCGTAAGACAACGCCAGGATATTTCATCGTGAGGCGTGATCCGATATTACAATCAATCCAGCGAACTTCAGCGTCTTCTTCGGCAACCCCACGTTTGGTGACTAAGTTAAACACGTTAGCTGACCAGTTTTGCACGGTGATGTACTGAATTTTAGCACCTTTGAGTGCGACTAATTCGACCACGGCTGAGTGTAAGGTCGCCGTTTCAAATTTAGGAGCCGTGCAACCTTCCATGTAGGTAATCTCCGAGCCTTCATCTGCGATGATGAGCGTACGTTCGAATTGTCCGAAGTTTTCTGCGTTGATGCGGAAGTAAGCCTGGAGGGGTTGAGCTACTTTAACGCCCTTAGGAACGTAGATGAATGAACCACCTGAGAAGACTGCAGAATTGAGTGCGGAGAATTTGTTATCACCGATGGGGATGACTTTACCAAACCACTTACGGAAAATTTCCGGATGGTCGCGTAGGCCTTCAGTCGGTCCGCAGAAGATGACGCCGAGTTTCGACATCTCATCTTTCATGCGAGAGTAGACGGCTTCGGAGTCGAATTGTGCTTCAACGCCGGCGAGGAATTTTCTTTCCGCTTCAGGAATACCCAGACGTTCGAAAGTTTCTTTAACGTCATCTGGAACTTCTTCCCAGGTGCGACTCGGTTTTTGTCCTTTGGAAAGGTAGTAACGAATCTCGTCGAAATTAATATTCTTTAAGTCCTCGGTGGCCCAGTGGGTGGGCATCGGTAAATCAGTGAATGTTTTCAGGGCTTTTAAGCGAAATTCACGAATCCACGATTCTTCTCCTTTAACATCGGCAATGTAGTTAACTACTTTTTCTGATAAGCCGATGCCAGCATCGAAGGCATAATTTTCTTCGTATTTAAAATCACCCTTCGTGCGATCGACTTCGATCGCTTCGCGTTGGGCTTGATTGTCTTCAAATTCGGACATTTTATTTGGCGTTGGCTAAATCTTTTTTAACCCACTCGTAGCCTTTTGCTTCGAGTTCAATCGCAAGTTCTTTACCGCCACTGTGGACAATGCGTCCGTCGTACATAATGTGTACGCGGTCAGGAACGATGTACTCCAGGAGACGTTGATAGTGGGTAATCACGAGGAAGCCCATGTCGGGTCCGCGCATGTGATTAACACCTTCGGAGACGATGCGGAGCGCGTCGATATCGAGGCCTGAATCGGTTTCATCCAGCACGGCATACTTTGGCTTGAGCATCATGAGCTGAAGAATTTCGCAGCGCTTTTTTTCGCCGCCCGAGAAACCTTCGTTCACGAATCGCGCAGTAAATTTGCGATCCATTTTGAGAGCATCCATCTTGGCGTAGAGTTCAGCGTAGTAGGCTTTGGCGTCGAAGGGCGCGCCTTTGGCTTGGCGAGCAACGAGGGCCGCGCGAATGAAGTTGGCGATGGTTACGCCAGGGATTTCGCTCGGGTATTGAAAGGCGAGGAAGAGGCCAGCACGGGCAATCGCATCGGGCTCGTGGCCGATGATTTGTTCACCGTCGATAAAGGCTTCGCCGGATTGAACGGAATAGTCGGGGTGACCTGCTAAAACTTTAGCGAGGGTGCTTTTACCCGTGCCATTCGGTCCCATAATGGCGTGAACTTCGCCTTTGGGAACGGTCAAAGAAAAATCTTTGAGAATCGCACGTTCGCCGATGGAGGCGTTGAGGTTTTTGATGACGAGAGAATCAGGCATGTTAAAATTAGTTTTGGGTAGAAGATTTGGTGCGGCCTTGGAAACTGATTTCGATGGTTTCCGTTTCAAAGTTGGCCGGTAAGATTTTTGTTAATTGATCCAAAATTTCTTTGGGAAGTTCGATGTCATGCACGCGACCGGTGGACTCGTCGCGGAAGTGGGCATGCGGTGCGAGGTTGGGACAGTAGCGGGTAGACTCGCGTTCGTGATTCACTTGGCGGACGAGGCCGCATCCTACGAAAGTTTCGAGACAGTTATAGACGGTAGCGAGGGACAGACCTGGCATTGTTTCTAAAGCGCGATGATAAACCTCATCGACGGTTGGGTGGTCGCGTTGGGCCAAAAGAACAGTGTAGACGATCTCACGTTGCGGGGTGATTTTTTGTCCGCTTTTGGCGAGAGCTTCGTGCAAAGACTCGCGTTCGTGCTTATTGAGATTTTGAATCATTCTAAACGGCTAATGAGTTGGAATCATTCCAAGTTGCAAGTTAAACCTCTGCTAAACCCTGCTAAAATTGCCTATTTTACTAAAATCTTAATTTAGACCCAGATTAGGGGGCTTAATCTCATCATCTAGGTCTTTTTGAGCAGCTAGGGCTGAAAGGACTTCGGTAACTTGGCTGATTCTTTTGAAGGGAGACAGACATTCTAGAAGTTCTCGTCTCAAGCCTGTTTCGGCAATGAGGTGTCCAGCC